>JAQVQT010000229.1 GCA_028701435.1 Smithellaceae bacterium
GCCACCGCGCCGCCGTTGATGTTGACCTTTTTGAACATCTCTTCCTTCGTCATGCCCAGAATGGACCGGCAGCTCACCAGCGCCACCGCGGCGAAGGCTTCGTTGATTTCGATGACGTCCATCTGGTCGAGCGTCATGTCGTTTTGCTCGAGAATCTTTTTGATGGCGAGCCCCGGCACGGTGGCGATGTCTTTGGTCGGCTGCGAGACTTCGGCGTAATCCACGATGGTGAAGATGGGCCTGAGGCCCAGTTCCTCGGCCTTTTCCCGGCTCATGAGCAGGCAGACGTCGCCGCCGTCATTGACGCCGGGGGCATTGCCCGCCGTGACCGAACCCGGTTTGCCGGTGACGGTGCTTAAGTGTCCGAAGACCGGCGGAAGTTTGGCGAGCCCTTCAAGCGTCGTTTCCGGCCGCGGTCCTTCGTCTTTATCCATAACAAAAACTTTTTTCCCCTGTTTGACTTCCACGGGAAAGATCTCGTCGTCCAGTTTTCCTTCGTTCATCGCTTTGACGGCGTTCATTTGGGAATTGAGCGCCCACTCGTCCTGCTCCTCGCGGGAAAAGCCGAACTCGTCGGCCACTTCGGAGCCGTGGATGGCCATGTGGCGGTTGTAAAAAGCGTCCCACAGGCCGTCGTACACCATCGTATCCACCACGCGGCCGTTGGGCAGGCCCATGCGCATTCCCCAGCGCATGTCGGGCAGGGCGAAGGGGCAGTTGCTCATGCTTTCCTGGCCGCCGGCGATGCAGATTTCCGCGCGCCCCAGCAAAATCATCTGAAAGGCCAGATCGATCGTCTTGATGCCGGACGAGCAGACCTTGTTGACCGTGATGGAGGGAACGAATTCCGGAATGCCCGCCAGAATGGTGGCCTGACGGCCGGGAATCTGGCCGCAGCCGGCGGGAACCACCTGTCCCATGAAAATGTAGTCCACATCGGCGGGCTTGACCTTGCCTTCCGTGCGGCGCAGAACTTCCTGAATGGCCATCGCCCCCAGCTCCATCGCCGAAAATTCTTTCAGGGCGCCGCCGGCCCGTCCGTAAGGCGTCCGGCAGGCTTCCACGCAAACGACTTCGCGGAATTTCCGGTGAGGATTGCTGATTTTTCGTCCCATCGTTGTGAAGTCCGGCTTTCTTTCGCCGAACCGGGCGATGGGCGCGTTTTTATAAATTTCAGATTTTTTTCGGATCGGCTTTTGCGGCGTTTTTGACATGTTGTCCTCCTGGTTGATGGTTCATCCGGATGCGCGGGAAAAACGCGAATGTTTTCAAAGACGCGTTTTTCTTGCACATCACATTCATTTAGTCAACTGTTTTGACGCGCTCGAAGCTGTTGTGTGAAGCCATTCGTCTGTCCGGCCGGCGCGCGGAAGACAGCCGAAACCGTTTGACGAAAACCGATATTAATAATATAAAAATTTCCCGGCGCCGACCGGCGCGCCATGATTATAGAACCTGATTTAACGAACCGTAAAAAAGATTGCGCGACAGATCGGAAACTTGAGACCCTCCATGAACAGAAATTTGGCCTTGCGGATTCTTTTGCTTCTCGCGCTGATTGCCCTGGTCGGCTATCTTTTCATTCACTTCGACCTTTATCTTTTCTTCAAAGACAAAAACAAAATTATTTCCTTTATTCAAACCTCCCGTTACGACGAGATCGTTTTTATCGCGATCCAGATCGTGCAGGTGGTGGTGGCCGTTATTCCCGGAGAAATCAGCGGTTTCATCGGCGGCTATCTGTACGGACCGCTCTTGGGAACGCTCTATTCCACGATCGGGCTTACGCTGGGGTCCTGGCTGGCCTTCATGCTGGCCCGTTTTTTCGGCGAGCCGATTCTGGAAACCATGGTCAAAAAAGAGGTCTTTGAGAAATTTGACCATTTTATGGAGCACAAGGGTCTGCTGGTTTCCTTCCTGCTGTTTCTGATTCCCGGCTTTCCCAAGGATTATCTGTGCTACATCATGGGGGTCAGCCGCATTCCGGCGCTGACCTTTATCATCCTTTCCACGATCGGCCGGTTTTTCGGCACGATGATGCTGTCGGTCAGCGGCAACATGGCGCGCGAGGAGCAGTACGTGATGCTCGCGGTCATCGCCGTCGCATCCGCCGTGGTTGCGTTTCTGGCCTGGCGGTATCACGAGAAAATTCTGGAGCTGCTCAAAAACCACAAGGGATAAAAGCCGCCCTGCAAGCGGCCCGTGCGGACAAGACGAAGGCCCTTCATGAGAATTCAAAAACCACACTCCGGGAATGGAAAGGCAGGCCGAAGCGCGGCCGCGCCTGCGGTCTGGCTTCGGGCGCTGCGCCTTCATTTTGTTCTGCCCAGTATTCTGCCGGCGCTCTTGGGAGGGATCATGGCCTGGGCCGCTGGGCATCCCCTGAACGGTCTTCATTTCGCCCTGGTCGTGATCGGGGTCACCTTCAATCATTTCGGGCTCAACCTGGTGGATGATGTTCTGGATTACCGGCATACGGTTGACCTGCAAACCGGCGGCGAGAAGAATTTTTTTACCGGGGGCAGCGGTGTTTTGCCGGAGGGACTGCTGAAAGAGAGGCAGATGCTGACGGCGGCTTCCCTTTTTTTTGCAATCACGGCCCTCATCGGCATTTATCTGGCGTGGGCCTGCGGATGGCCGGTGCTGGTTTTTGGGATTTTTGGCATGGCCTGCTCCATTTTTTACACCGCGCCGCCGATCCGTTTCGGCTACCGGGGAGCAGGCGAGCTGGGCCTGCTGGTCAATTTCGGCCCCGTGATTGTTCTGGGGGCGTATTTTGTTCAAGCGCGGACTCTGGCCATCGAACCGTTTATCGCTTCGCTGGTGCCGGGGCTGCTGATGGCGTCGATGATTCTCATCAACGAAATTCCGGATTACGAAGCGGACCGGCGCGGCGGAAAATGGAACCTCGTTGCCCGCTTCGGAAGAAAAACGGGTGCGCTCCTGTACGCGGCCTGCCTGGCATGCGCCTGTGGCATTCTGGTTTTCTCAGCGTCCACCGGGGTTTTGTCCCCTTTTGTGCTCTTGGGCCTTGTCAGCCTTCCCTTTGCCGTAAAGTCCCTTGCCGTCCTGCGACGCCACCTGAACGATCCGCTGGCAATGGCGCCGGCCAATCTGGCGATGATTAAAGTGCACGCCCTCACGGTAACCGCCATGGTTGCCGCCTATCTTCTGGAAGTTTTGATTGCAGCCTAAAAAATTATTTGTTAAACATTCGGCAAACCATAAGGCTGCCTTTGATGATTTCCGAAATTTCCGAAAACTTCTATCGCATCACCCTGCCCATGCCGTTTCGCCTGCGGCACGTCCACGCCTACATGCTGGTGGAAAGCGGCCGGGCGGTTC
>JAQVQT010000230.1 GCA_028701435.1 Smithellaceae bacterium
TTTCCGCGTCGGAGGAATCTTTTCCCGGGGCGGAGACAACCACATATTGCCTTTCCTTGTTTTGCAAAACAATATCTTTGACTTTATTTATCTGTGCGGCGTTGGCCACCGACGTTCCGCCAAACTTACACACAATCTGACTTTTCATAAAATACTCCTAACCGGTAAATTTCTAATTTCGGCTTCGCTTTTCAGACCGCTGCTTGTTAAAAAAGTTTTTATTTTTCTTTCCTTTTTGGGTGCCGTCAATAAACAAGCGCTGTCCCTCTTTGATCCAATCCTCATTTACCGAAAACGGTCTTCAGAAGATCCGTCACTCTCGCCGCGGGATCGGTGCGTATCTTCTTCTCTTCTTCTGCTATGATTAGAAACAGACCATCCAGGGCTTTGCGGGTTACATAGTGATCCAGATCCATTGACTCTTTGGATGCCAGCGGAAGAGATTCATAAGGCGCCGTCATGTTCTTGTAGGCTTTTGCCACTCCCACCCTATTCATATTTGCCGCAACCACCGGTTTGAATTCCTCATAGAGTTTTGCCGACGTCTTGTCTTTGAAATACTCGGTGGCGGCCGTATCGCCCCCCTGAAGAATCTTTCTTGCATCCTCGATGGACATGGACTTGACGGCATCCGCAAAAAGGGGGAAGGCCTTCGGGGCAGCCGCCTCCGCAGCGCGATTCATGCTGAGAATCAAACCGTCGACCTGTTTCTGAAAGCCCAGCTTGGCGACAACATCGGCAACTTTCTGCACATTGTTGGGAAGTTGTATTTTCACGTGTGGATTGCCGAAATAGCCGTCTTTTTTTGACACGGCTTTGACGGCATTTTTGGAACTGATGACCAGTGCCTCCTTTAAGCCGGAGGTCGTCGTTTTCTGATCCGGATCGGCTGAAGGTGCGACGCTCCCGGCCGCCGGAAGCTTTTTCAGAATATCGTCCAATATTCCGGCTTCAGCCAAACCGGTAATGCCCGCAGCCCAGAACATCATAAAGAAAACAAATAATGCCTTTCTCATTTGCTCTCCCACCTTTGAATTTCGTCAAAACGTCAATCGCACAGCACTTACTCGTACTCTTCAAGATATCTTTCGATATAGGCTCTTGCTTTATTCTTCGGCTGAAAAATACCGAAATGGCCTTCGCAAAGAACATCGGCTTCTAGAGCAAGCAGGGCCTGCATGGATTTCTTCCAGGACTCCATATTCGAACCAAAGGCTTTATGGAAAGGACCGTGAATATCCTGGCCGAATAAGACTCTTTGGCCTGACCTGTCCAGATAGACGGCAATGGAGCCGGGCGTGTGGCCGGGCGTATGCAGACAGTGCAGTTCTTCGCCGCCGAATTTCAACGTCTCCCGCGCTCCGGTTAATTTCCGGTCGATCTTCGTCGGTGGAAATGTCGTGCCGTACCAGTTGGCCGCCGTCCGGACGGAATCGCCTGTTTCCAGCGCTTTTGCGTCCAGTTCATGAATGACGATTTTCGCTTGGTATTTTTCGCGGAAGTAAGGCGCGGCGCCGATGTGGTCGATGTGACAGTGCGTCAGGATCACATGAGACAAGGCTTTCGGATCCAGGCCCAGCATTTCCATATTGCGGACGAGCTGCGAAGCACTATCGCCCGCTCCCGCATCTATCAAAACCAGATCGGAGCCAAAGTCGATCAGATAAACCGCTGCGTCATCCGCCTGTGTGACATTTGGCCCGCCGATCAGATAAACACCCGATATAATTTCTTCAATTCCCCTGCGCATCACCCATTTCCATTTTCCACTGGTTTTGACGGCGCCCCACTAAACGTAGGGCGTGCCTTCAGGCGCGCCAAATGAGAACGGCGCAATGGCTCGGCGGGCCTGATAATCTGAAGGTTACACGAGACCCGTCCTACATTCGCCTATGAAGTCGATGTTTAGCGAATCCGATAACCTGAAGATTACTATAGACCCGCCCTGCAATCAACGGCGTTTTCAAACCACATTGGCTGCTCCACATGCCCCAGGTTGTCGCGGCAAATTAAACTTTCAACGTTACGACAATTTCCGTGATACTTTTCAGTTTGTGATGTTTGACATACTGCCTCATCCCCTCAATAATTTCCATGGTGACGAGGGGGTTGATGAAGTTGGCTGTGCCGACCTGCACGGCGCTGGCGCCCGCCACCATGAATTCCAGGGCATCCCGGGCCGTCATGATGCCGCCCATGCCGATGACCGGAATCGACACCTTCTGCGCCACCTGCCAGACCATGCGAAGCGCCACGGGCTTGATGGCCGGGCCCGACAAGCCGCCGGTAATATTTTTCAGATGCGGGGTTCTGGTTTTCAGATCGATGGACATGCCGGCGAGCGTGTTGATCAGCGAGACCGCATCCGCACCGGCTTTTTCCACTGCCTGCGCGATGACCGTAATATCCGTCACGTTGGGCGTGAGCTTGACGATGACGGGCAGATGCGTTTCGGCTTTCACTCGGCGCGTCACTTCCGCCGCCGCCTTCGGGTCTGCGCCGAAGCTCAGGCCGCCTTTTTTCACATTGGGGCAGGAAACATTGACTTCCAGCGCGTGAACGCCCGGCACTGCGCTGAGTTTTCGGGCAACCTGCGCGTACTCTGCGTAGCTCTCTCCGTAGATGTTGGCAATGACGGCTACGTCATATTTTCGCAAAAAGGGAAGCTTCTCTTCAATGAAAACATCCACGCCGACATTCTGGAGCCCCACGGCGTTGAGCATACCGCCGGCCGTCTCCATGATGCGGGGCGGAGGATTGCCCAGGCGGGGTTTCAGGGAAAGACCTTTCACCACGATGCCGCCCAGCCGGTTCAAATCCAGATATTGGGCGTATTCTTCGCCGTAGCCGAAGGTGCCGGAGGCCGTCATCACCGGATTTTTCAATTTGAGGCCGGCGATTTCAACGGCCATTGCTGCATCTGTTGTACGCGTACGTTTCAACTGACGACCCCCGAATACTTGTTCATAGGAAAACCCCTGAGGGTTTCCATTACAAAAGGTAATGGATATGTAGTGCGTACCTTCAGGTGCGCAGTTTGCCGCGGGTTTAAAAACCCGCGCTACAATCAACCGCCTCGTAGCAAGCTGTCGATGTATGAAATGAACATGGTTATATCGCAGCAAGCTACGGAAAATTAACGCTCGTCCCGCCAAAGCGGGATTAAATAACTATTCCCAGATCACGTCTTTCAGTTCAAAGACCGGCCCGTCCGCACATACGCGCCGGTAAGCCTTGTCTCCATTTTCATCTCTCACGGCCACGGCGCAACCCATGCACGCGCCCACGCCGCAGGCCATCCGCTCCTCCAGCGACACCTGACAGACATATCGGTCTTTCAAAA
>JAQVQT010000231.1 GCA_028701435.1 Smithellaceae bacterium
CCAAAGGCATATTTGCTGATCAGCGATTCAATGTCCAAAGCGGCCTGCGTATCCGTGATGACCCCGTTGGGCTCAAGCAGGTCCCCTCCTCCGCCCGGATCGATGCTCAGATACTTGTCGCCGATGAGGCCTTCCGTTTTAATGGAAGCAATGGCGTCATCATAAATCTTGATGTCCTTCCGAATCCGGATTTCCACGACGGCCCTGAGGTCTTCCTGATCCATCGAAATGCGCTCCACGCGCCCGACGTCAATCCCCAGCACGTTGACCGGATTGCCCGCTTTCAGGCCCGTGACGGTTGTGAATTTGGCGATGAGCGGATAGGTATCTCCGCTGAACCAGTTCAATTTTCCAAGCTTGACGGTCATGTATCCTACGCAGATCAGTCCGCAAACAACAAAGATACCGACCATGGTTTCCATCTTGTACTTTCTCATCGGTTCATTCCCCCGGGGCGCATTGCAATCGCCCGATTTCTTTTTGTTTCGATCTCGCCTGCTCCAGCAGGGCGTCGATATCGGTCCTGGACTGGCCTTCGGCCGCGCCGGCCAGGATCGTCAATTCCACGGCGCCCCCCAGCGCGAATTTGCAGGCCCCTTCCTCCAAAGAGGGAACCGCCTGCCTGTTAAAATCCACGATGAACTCTTCCATGATTTTTTCCGTTTCCGCAAGACTGGAATAGGGAAGCACGGTCAGAATCTCATTGGTGGCTCGCCTTGTGGAAATGCCCCCGATGGCGCCGAAATGCCGGTCGATAAACAGCCCCATATTCCGCAGGATCTCCTGCGCCGCGTCATGGCCGATCTGTGAAACGATCGCGTCGAGCTCCCGGAGGCTGAAAATCACCAGGCAGAAGGTTTCTCCACCCTTTCTTCTGAGCTGCAAATGGTTCAGCAGCTCAAACTGCCGCTTGGAGTAAAGGCCTGTCAATTCCTTTTGCAGTCCTTCCAGAGAGTTGATGACTTCATCCATAAACGGGTGGCTGAAATTTTCCAGCTCCTCCGGCGTGCCCTGAAAAACAATCCGGTGATCATACAGCGCCAGAATGCGGTTGGAAATAAAATACACGTCCGGAATTTCATGGCTGACCAGAACCGCGGTAAAATTCAGTTTTCTCTGGTTCTGGGCGATCATGCTCAAAATGGCGTTTTTCCGGACGGGATCCTGCCCGGTGGTCGGCTCGTCAAACAGAACGATTTTGGGATCCGTGATCAGCGCGCGCGCCAGCGCGGCCCTTTTCTGCATGCCCCCGGACAGCTCCGACGGATATTTGGATGCCGCTTCCGTGAGCTCCGTCTGTTTCATGCGGGTCAACACCTTGCGGTGGATCTCCGTCTTTTTCATGCGGGTCGTCTCTCGAAGCGGCAGTGCGATATTGTCGTACACCGTCATCGAATCGAACAGGGCGTTGCCCTGAAACATATAGCTGATCTGGCCGAAGGACCCGGCCAGATCCGACCGGCTCATTTCGGACACCGGTTTTCCCCGAAACAGAATGACGCCTTCATCCGGCTGGAGCAGTCCGATGATGTGCTTGAGCAGCACGCTTTTGCCGGAACCGGAAAGGCCGATGATCGTCGTGACCTCCCCTTCGTAGATCTGGAGATTGACGCGGTCCAGGACGATTTTGTCGCCGAAGCACTTGGTCACGTCTTTAAATTCAATCAGAGGCGTCTTCATCTTACTCTCTTCAAATCAGCAGGGACGTTACGACGTAATCCGAAATCAAAATCAGGACGCAGGAAGTCACCACCGCCGATGTAGTAGCCAGTCCCACCGCTTGGGCGCCGTGGCTGTCCCGCCGCATGTGCGCGAAATAGCCCTGGTAGCAGCAAACCGTCGCGACGATCACCGCAAACACGATCGACTTGACAAAACCGTTGGTGACGTCTTCCAGAACCACATACGCCTTCGTGCTATGCCAGTAAACACCCGAATTCAGCCCCAAAAGCAGCACCGCGGAAATATACCCCCCCAGAATGCCGATCAGATCGAATACGGCCGTGAGCAGCGGAAAGCTGATAATGGAGGCGGAAATCCTGGGGCTGACGATGTACCGCATCGGGTTGATCCGCATGGTCTGCAGGGCGTCAATCTGCTCGCTGATGCGCTCTATGCCGATCTCGGCGGCAATGGCCGAACCGGCCCGCGCCGTAATCATGATGGCGGTCAGCACCGGACCGAGCTCCATAATCAGCGAAAGGGCCACCAGGGAACCGACCGCCCCCTGTGCGCCGAATTTCGACAAAGCGTGGTAGGCCTGAAGCCCCAGCACCATCCCGGTGAAGAGGCTGACCAGCATGATGATCGTGATGGATCTGGCGCCGATATAATAAATCTGCCGGACCGTCTTTGCAAACTGCTTCCTTCGGAAAATCTGCCACAGCGCCATCCCGAGAAAAATGGCCGCCGCTCCAAGATGATCCACCCAGTCCAGAACGGTTCTTCCGATAAAAGCAAAAGGACGAAGCGCGGCCATGCCCCAGACGGTGTTTTCGTCGTTTTCATTTTGATTCCGGCAATTTCCGGTTTGCGCCATGGGTATGTTTCCTTGATGAAAATCGCCTTTTGAAGGCGGTCCGGGATACTAACATCGGCAATCTTTTTTGACAAGCATTTCCTAACACCGGTTTCCCGTCCGTATTGACAGAAACACGAAGAATGAATATACTACGGCCAAATCGGGCGGCGGCATTTAAGGTGTTTTGATGATTCGCTATTTTAACCAAGCGCATATACCGGTGGCGGCCAGAGCGTTTTCCGACGCTGAAAAGCTGTTGTCGCGTCATTTCCGCCTGACGGAAGATGACCTGCGGAAAAACCGATACGATGTAAAAACCCTTGCATTTCTGGAGGAGCATGAAGTAAATGACGGCGCATTTGCGCACCTGTGCAAATATTCCTACGAAAAGTCTTCCGACGGCAAGCCGGAAGAAAAGGAAGGTTTTGAATTTTACCGGGTGTGCCTGCAGGATCACATCATCCTGGACGCGCTGGAGCGGGCTAATACGTTTATCAAATTGAACCCTTTGATGCTCTACATCGCGGTGCATGAACTGATTCACGTTCTGCGATTCTCCACGGGCGCCGCCGATTTCCACGCGCCTCAGGAAGAAAAGGAAAACGAAGAAAAAATCGTCCACAACCTGACCCGAAGCGCGCTGCAACCCGTTAGGCTGACGGACATGAACATGGTTTTGGACTGCTTCAGCAGTGAATATAAAATCAGCAATCTTTATAATTAATTTCAGGAGGTTGATGTATGCCGATCTATGAATATCAATGCAGGAAATGCGGCAAACAATTTGAAGCGTTTCAGGGCAT
>JAQVQT010000033.1 GCA_028701435.1 Smithellaceae bacterium
CGGATTTCGTGACGCCGGCCAACGATTTTGACAATGAAAAAACCTATCGCGCCGAAGCCTATGAAGCCGGTCTGACGTGGCTGTGGGGAAAGAAGTCCAAAGCGTTTGTTCGATATGCAACCGTTTATCGCATTCCTTTCCTGGATGAAGTTGCATCCTTTAACGGTTACAGCGCTCCGACGCCCTTCCTCACGTCGCTGGAAAAGGAGCAGGGCGTAAGTATGGAAGCCGGCACGGAATATTATCCCTTGGAAAATCTGAAACTGGGGCTTGCGCTTTTCCGCATGGATATGGAAGACGAAATTGAATATGTGATTTATAATCCGATTTTGTCTTTGGGTGAGAACCGCAATACCGGCAAAACCCGCCATGACGGCGTGGAAATGTCTGTTGCCTTCCTGTGGCAAAAGTTTCTGAAGGCTTACGGGAATCTGACCTACCACAAGGCGACCTATGAAGCCGGCCCGCATCAGCACAAAGAGATGCCCATGGTACCCAACCGCGTTATTAACGCGGGTCTGGAAATTTACCTGCCCTTTCATGTGACGCTCAAACCGGAAATCCGGCACACGGGCGATGCGTATTTGTCCGGCGACAGCGACAACAATGCCGAGAAGCTGAGCGCTTATACGCTGCTGAATGTATCTCTGCTCTACAAACCGTCATTCGGGAGGCTGAATCTGACCGTGTTTGCGGGTATCGAAAATCTTGCGGATACCCTGTATTCCTCCTTCGGCCTGGATTATGTTCAGTTCGGAATGGAGAATTTCTACTATCCCATGCCGGGAAGAACCTTCAAGGGAGGGCTCTCTTTTGAGTTTTAACGAGGCGCGCCAAAAAAACCGGTTGCTGCTGTTTTTCGTGACAGGAGTATGGGCGGTTTGCTGTCTCATCCCGTCCATCGCCCGCGCGGTAACGGACGAGACAGGCCGTCGCGTTAAGGTGAGGCCTGCGCCGCAGAGGATTGTCTCGCTCGCCCCTGGAATCACGGAGACGCTGTATGCGCTGGGCCTGGAGGGTAAAATCGTCGGCGTCACCACTTTTTGCGACTGGCCGGCCGCGGCAGCGGCCAAAACGAAAATTGGCGGCTTTACAAATCCCTCCATCGAAAAAAT
Source organism: Smithellaceae bacterium (assembly GCA_028701435.1). GTDB lineage: Bacteria > Desulfobacterota > Syntrophia > Syntrophales > Smithellaceae > UBA8904. Next base: position 1,116 of record JAQVQT010000033.1, read on the forward strand.
GGTTTCGCTTCGGCCGGATTTGATTCTGGCCACCGCCGACGGCAACCGGAAGGAAACCGTGAGGCAACTGGAAAAACTGGGGCTGCCCGTCTATGTCACCAACCCGACGAACACGTCCGGCGTTTTGAAAAGCATTGGGCATATCGGCTCCATCACCGGCCGGGAAAAGGAGGCGAGCCTGCTGGTTGAAAAACTTCAAAAGAAGTTGGACGGGGTAGCGGCCCGGACGCACGGTAAAAAGAAGCCGCGTGTTTTTTTCCAGCTCGGCATGGAGCCCATGATCACCGCGGGCCGGGGAACCCTGATCCATGAAGTCATTGAACGGGCCGGCGGGGTGAACGTCGCCGGAAACGACATCGCCAACTATCCGCGCTACAGCGCGGAGGGCATCATCAGCGCTTCGCCGGACATCATTGTATTTGCGCCGATGGTCAACGACAAAACATTTGAGGCCGTGTACAAATTCTGGCGGGCATTCGGAGAAGTTCCAGCGGTAAAAAACCATAAAATTTATCCAATCGACGCCAATCTGATCAATCGCGCCTCCCCGCGAATTTTTGACGCGGTCGAGCTTCTGGCGTTGATGTTTCATCCGGAAATCAACCATCCATAAGGACAGATCATGTATTACCCGACCATACCCCCGATTGACAAAGAGGCCGCGAAGAAGGCGCAGGACCGGCAGAGCCATCTGACCAAACCTCCCGGAAGCCTCGGCCGGCTGGAGGAGATTTCCATTCAACTGGCCGGCATGAAGGCGGATCCGATGCCGAAGGTTTCCCAAAAAGCAGTGATTGTCATGGCCGCGGACCACGGCGTGGCGCTCGAGGGCGTGAGCGCCTTTCCGGTCGAGGTTACCCGGCAAATGGTGTTGAACTTTCTTCACGGCGGCGCAGCCGTCAATGTGCTGGCGCGGCAGGCGGGCGCCGCGACGCATATTGTCGATATCGGCGTTGCTTCCGATTTTGATCCGTCCCTTCCCGGACTCTGGCGGCGGAAAGTGGCGCGCGGAACGCGCAATATGGCAAAGGGACCGGCCATGACCCGCGCCCAGGCCGAGCGGGCCCTTGCCTGCGGCATGGAGGTGCTGGCCGAAATTGCCGAAAAAGGACTCGATGTGGTTGCCACCGGCGACATGGGCATCGGCAACACGACCGCGTCCTCGGCCATTGTCGCCGTGATGACGGGATTGCCGGCGGCCCGGGTCACCGGGCGAGGCACGGGCCTTGACGATGAAGGTCTCGCTCGCAAGATACAGGTGATCGAACAGGCTATCGCCGTCAACCGGCCCGACCCGAACGATGCGATGGACGTGCTTTGCAAAGTCGGCGGGCTGGAAATTGCGGGTCTGGCCGGCGTGATGATTGCCGCCGCCGCCCGCCGCATTCCCGTCGTGGTGGACGGCTTCATTTCAACGGCCGCTGCGATGATCGGGGTCGGGCTTGTGCCCGATCTCCGGCACTATTTGTTCGGCGCGCACCGATCGGTGGAGATCGGGCATCAGGCTATGCACAAGCATCTAGGTCTTGCCCCCCTGCTGAACCTTAACCTGCGGCTTGGCGAAGGCACGGGCGCGGCGCTGGCGTTTCACCTGATGGAAGCGGCCTGCCGCATTCTGAGTGAGATGGCGACGTTTGAAGAGGCAGGCGTGAGTGGGAAAGGTTTATAGGCTGATCCCCTAAAGGGGGCTCGAGGCTGAAGGATAAAATGAATATGATGCGGAATTTGCGTACGGCTTTTGGCTTGCTGACCACACTGCCTGTCGGCATATCGGAACCCTGGCAGCCGGGAGACAGCGGGCGCGCCGCCTTCTGGGTTCCGTTGGTCGGGCTTGCGGTGGGCGGCTTGGTCTGGCTGGCCTGGCTCGGACTGAATCTGATCTTTCCTGCGCTGGTTGCCGCCGTCCTTACGCTTGCCGTCTGGGTCGGCCTGACCGGCGGCCTGCACCTGGACGGACTAGCGGACTGCTGCGACGGACTGCCGGGGTCGGCTTCGCGGGAGCGCCGTCTGGAGATCATGAAAGACCCGCACCTGGGAGCGTTCGGCGTCATCGGGTTGTTCTTCGTTCTGACGCTCAAAGCGACGGCGCTCAGTCTGCTTGCGCCTTCGTCCGGATTGTCTATTGTTTTTGCGGCGACGCTTGGCCGCTGGCTCATCCTGCCTGCCTCGCGGCTGCCGCAGGCGCGCCCCGGCGGGATGGGCGCTGATTTTGCGGCAGGGGTTCGGCCGGCCGGTGTTTGGATTACGGCGGCATTGCCGATCAGCCTTGCGGTTTTGCTGGGAATGCAGGGCGCGTTTGCCGTCCTGGCCGCGCTGATTTCGGGAGCGGCATTGCTCAGCCTGGCCTGGAAGCGCATCGGCGGGGTGACCGGAGACGTACTGGGCGCGCTGGTTGAAGTGGCCGAAACGGTAATTTTACTGAGCTTTGTTTTTAGAACAAGGGGTTGCAACCCCTTGTTCTAATGGGTGTAAGACAAATTTTTTGAGGAATAAAATGAATCCATACCCTTTCCGTCTGGGCACAACATCTTATGTCATTCCCGCGGACATCGTGACGAACGTCCGTTATCTGGCCGGGAAAGTGCTGGATGTGGAACTGGTGCTCTTCGAGGTCGATGACGGCCCGAACAACCTGCCCGCGAATTCGGAGATTGCGGAGCTTGCCGCCATCGCCCGCGGTTGTGATTTGACCTACACGGTCCATCTGCCGCTGGATTTGCGCCTGGCCGATGACGGCTTTTCGCGTCACGCTTCTCTGGACAAGGCCCGCCGTGTCATCGACTGCACGCTGCCGCTCGATCCCTGGGCGTATGTCCTGCATCTGGACGGAAAAACCGTTTTGAACCGTTCGGACCCGGAAAGCCTTCGGCGTTGGCGGGATCAGGCTGTCCGAGCGCTTGAGCTTGTCGGCCAATGGGTGGGCGGCCCGCAGCCTCTGGCCGTGGAAAATCTGGAAGGCTATCCGCCGGATTTTTACGATTCGGTGCTTACGCGGATCGCCGTCAGCCGGACGGTCGATGTCGGTCATCTGTGGCTTGACGGCTGCGATCCGGTTGCGTATCTAAAAAACGCGCTGCCGCGCACGCGCGTGATTCACCTCCACGGTGTCGGCACCCGCGATCACCAGTCGCTCGCACATGTTCCTCCTGAAAAGCTGCGCGCGGTGCTCGACCTGCTGATTCGCTTCGACTACCGCGGCGTGGTGACCGTGGAAGTGTTTGGCGAGGATGATTTTCTCACCTCACTTACGGCCATCGCTCAAGCGGCGGACATGCAAAACGAAAAATTTCCCCCCTCGCCCCGAAAGGAGAGCTCTGCATGATACCGGACATTCCTGCAAACGGCATGACGCTGATTCTGGGCGGCGCACGCAGCGGCAAGAGCGCGCTTGCCGAAAAGATTGCGCACGATTCGAAAACCTCCGTTCTTTTCGTCGCCACCGCCACGGCGGGCGACGAGGAAATGGCTTCGCGCATTCGCCGCCACCGCGCCTCGCGTCCCGCCGGCTGGCAGACGCTCGAAGCGCCGCTGAACGTCGGCCGCAGCCTCACAACCAACAGGGCCGGCGTGGTTATCGTTGACTGCATCACGCTCCTGGTCAACAACATCCTCCTTTCCCTGCCTGAAAGCGTGTCCGAAGACACCGTCATGGAAAAGATTCGCGCCGAAATGGACGGTCTCATTGCCGCGCAGGCACGCCTGGGCGGCCGGTGGCTCGTCGTGTCGAATGAAGTGGGCCTGGGCCTCGTGCCTCCCTATCCGCTGGGGCGCCTCTACCGAGACGCACTAGGGCGCGCGAACCAGATCCTGGCCGCGGCGGCCTCACGGGTGATCTTCATGGTCGCCGGCCTTCCGCTCACGGTGAAGTAGCAACCGCAGACTTTTTCGAGGCGCGTTTTTACCGCAAATACGATGATTCCACCGGAGCAATTGATTTATTTGTCTTTTGGGTGTAGGTGAAAAAACCGTTACAAATTCAATCCCGCTTTGGCGGGACGAGCGTTGATTCTCCGCAGTTTGCTGCGATAGGATGACGTTCACTTTAACCCTCGACAGCTTGCTGCGAGGTGTTTGATTAAACCAATGAAGGAAATCGACAACATGAAACAGAAAGTGACGGTTGTGGGAGCCGGAAATGTCGGGGCGACGGCGGCGCAAAGGCTGGCGGAAAAAGAACTGGCCGATGTGGTCCTGATCGATATTGTCGAAGGTGTGCCGCAGGGCAAATCCCTGGATCTGGCTCAGGCCGCGCCAATTGAAATGCATGACTCTCATCTTGCGGGCGCCAACGACTACGAGGCTTCCACCGGCTCCGACATCGTGATCATCACGGCGGGCATTCCCCGCAAACCGGGCATGAGCCGGGATGATTTGCTCGCGACCAACCGGGCTATCATGAAAAACGTCGTGGGCCAGGTGGCCCGGTACTCGCCGGACGCCATCCTGATCATTGTCAGCAATCCGCTCGACGCCATGTGCCACGTGGCGATGGAAGAAAGCGGCTTTCCCAAAAACCGCGTCATCGGCATGGCCGGCGTTCTGGATTCGGCGCGCTTTCGGGCCTTCATCGCCGCGGAGCTGTCTGTTTCCGTGGAGAACGTTCAGGCAATGGTCCTGGGCGGCCACGGAGACACGATGGTGCCGCTGCCGCGTTTTTCCACGGTGGCGGGCATTCCGGTTACGGAATGGATGACGCCCGAACGGATCGAAGCGCTGGTTGCGCGAACGCGCAGCGGCGGAGCGGAAATCGTCGGCCTTTTGAAAACCGGCAGCGCCTATTATGCGCCGGCTTCGGCGGCCGTCGAAATGGCGGAATCCATCCTCAAGGACAAAAAGAAAATTCTGCCCTGCGCCGCGTATCTGGAGGGGGAATACGGCCTTTCCGGCTTGTTTGTCGGCGTGCCGGTCAAACTGGGCCAAAACGGCATCGAACAGATTATTTCGCTGCGCCTGACGCCCGAGGAGCAAAAGGCCCTGGAGAAATCCGCCGCCGCCGTTCGGGAGCTGGTGGAAGCGATGAAAAAGATGACCTGACCCGGCGATCCCGCGAAAGCAGGCTGACGACTAAACGGCCTGTTGCCCAAATACCCTTTTCGCTTGCCTGAGAGTGTTTTGTATAAATCTAAGGCTCGCTTCAGGCAATGACAAAACTCGCCTTCGGCTCAGACAGTTGTCATTGCTGGTCTTACGCTTCGCCAAGATTTATTAGACAAAACACTCTCAATGGCCGCTCAAAGGGATATCGCTTGGGCAACATCAAGACTTACAGGAGGGGTTCATGGCTTTTTTCACGGCGGATGACGGCGTTCGTCTTTATTACGAGGCAAGCGGCGAAGGAAAGCCGGTGGTGCTAATTCACGGGTTGACGGCCAGCTCCCTTTTTTTCAGAAAACAGATACCGGCGTTGAGCAGACATTTTTCGGTGATTGCGCCCGATTTGCGCGGCCACGGGCAATCGGAATGCGGCAGCGATCACCTGACGCTTGCGCGCCTGGCCGAGGATTTGAAACAACTTCTCGCGGAGCTTCGTGTTGCCAAAGCGTCGCTCGTCGGCTGGTCGATGGGCGCCCACGTCATTTTCGAATACTTCAAAAACTATTCCTGCGCCTCGATTGACAAAATCGTGATCATCGACATGACGCCCAAGCTGATGAAAGCCGCCGACTGGTCTTGCGGCCTGACCGGCGTCATGAGCCGCAAGACGGGGGATTTCGGCCATGAGGACAATCTTTTCCTTTTGTCCGTGATGCTCCGGGACTGGGAAACCTACAGCCGGGTCGTTGCCCAGCGGATTTTAAATAAATCGCTCTACAATGAAAAAATGGAATTCAACGCCGGCGCGGATTTTAAGGGAAAAGACGATCTGCCGTGGCTTTACGAGCAGGCCGCAAAGAACAACGCCTGCGTCATTGCCGCCTTCTGGATTGCGATGGCGACGCAGGATTACCGCCCCGTTTTAAAAGACCTGACCGTGCCCTGTCTTCTGGCGTACGGAACGGAAAGCAATTACTATCCGCCGGAAAACTACGACTATATGAAACAGCAGATTCCTAACGCCCGGGTTGTCCCGTTTGAAGGATGCGGACACGCCCTGCATCTTCAGGATCCGGACGCGTTCAATCAGATGGTGCTGGATTTTCTGTCGGCCTGACGGTTTTGCGCGTCAGGGTCAGCGCCACGCCTCCCAGCCCGATGGTGATGGCGAAAGCCTTGATGAGCATTCCGACGTAGAATGGCAGCCAGCCCAGCAGCCACAGCAGGCACAATCCCACCAGTGTTTCTTTCACCAGGGACTTCCGGTACCCGCGAAAAATTCTGGAGATGATCACATTGCCCAGAATCGCACCGGACGCGATAAAACCGACAATGACGGCCAGCAGGATCGCCGTGAAAGCCAGCGGAATCAGAAAGATTCCGATAATGGAGACAGCCAGCAGCATAAACAGAGGCACGGTCATCAGCGTTGCCAGAACGCCCCAGAAGAACGATTTGAAGCAATGGGCCTCGATGGCGCCGGTGATGAGGGTCAGTTGCCGCGGAAGCAGCAGCGTCATGATCATCGCGATAATCAGGATGATGGCGAAAAAGCACAGGGAAATAATATTTAAAATCAGCGACCAGCCTTCCAGTTCGCCCCGCATGGCCGACTGAAAGGCTTCCGTCAGGGTGGATGCGTTGACTTCCGTGATGTCGCCGAAAACCATGGAGCCGCTGCCCCTGGCCACGATGCCGCCCACAACGATCACCTGGCCCCGCACGACGGCTTTGTTGGTCAAAACCACGGAGCCGGCAATGGCCAGAACATTTTGCTCTACCAGTCCGTTGACCGTGATTTGTCCGCCGATCACAGCGACATTGTTCACGGTTTGCCCTTCTTCTACCACAAGGTCGCGGCCGGCGCCGAAGATGTTTTTTGCGTCGGCGGGACAGGCCAGAAAAAACGAGAGGATGATGGCGACAAGGACGGCAAATTTTACATTCATGATGGAACCTCAGCTTTCCCGAACAAGATATTTCTGCTGAAAATATGCCACGAAGCCCGGCATGACGGAAATGATGATAATCGCGACAATGACGATGGTAAAATTTGTTTTAACGGCCGGGATATTGCCGAAAAAGTATCCCCCCAGGAGAAAAATGGCCACCCAGCCGATGCCGCCGACAACATTGTACACGATGAAGCGGGAATAGCTCATCGCTCCGACGCCCGCGACGAACGGGGCAAAGGTTCGAATAAACGGCATGAAGCGGGCGATGATGATGGTTTTCCCGCCGTGCCTTTCGTAAAAATCGTGCGTCTTGATCAGGTATTTCTTTTTAAAGAACCGGCTTTCTTCGTAATGAAAGACTTTGGGCCCGATATAATGGCCTATGGCATAATTGACGGTGTCTCCGGCGATGGCGGCAAGGCAAAGCAGGATCAAGAGCGCCTCGATGTGGAGCGCGCTCAGGGCCGCCAACGCGCCCAGCGCAAAAAGCAGTGAATCCCCGGGCAGAACCGGCGTTACCACAAGGCCGGTTTCGCAGAATATCACAACAAATACAATGACATAAGCCCATACACCAAAGCTCTCGACGATGATAGGGAGATATTTGTCGAGGTGAATAAAAAAATCTATAAAATAAAGGATGATGTCCATAATTTTTATGCTATAATTTTCCAAAACAATACATCAGGATCATTTTGTGGGCACCCCTATATAGGGTTCATAGGGATCGTGTCAACATGAAAAAAATCAATAATTAAGGAGCGAAGCATGAGAAGCAAACAGGATTACATTACCGGACTCTCCAAAATGAAACGCAATCTTTATTACGATGGCCAGTTGATCGACCGCACGGATGAGCTGCAGATGCGATGCCTCAACACGATCGGCACCACTTACGACGAGGCGGAACGGCCGGAGAATCAGGATCTGATGACGGCGGTTTCCCACCTGACGGGAGAGCGAATCAACCGGTTCACTCATATTCATCAAAACAAGGAAGATCTGCACCGCAAGCAGGACATGACCCGCATGCTCTGCCAGAAGGTCGGCGGCTGCATTCAGCGCTGCATGGGCATCGACGCGGCCAACGCCATTTACAATGTTTCCTACGAGGCGGACAAGATCAAGCCGGGCGAAACCCACTATCACGAAAACTTCAAAAAATGGCTGCTCCGCTTTCAGCAGGAAGATCTCGTTGCCTGCTGCGCCCAGACGGACGTCAAAGGAGATCGCCTGCTGCGTCCGGCGGATCAGCCCAATCCCGGCTCCTACGTCTATATCAAAGAGCGGCTGAAAGACGGCATCGTTGTCGAAGGCTGCAAACTGCACATTTCCGAAGCCTCCGTGTCGGATGAGGTGCTGGTTGTGCCTACCCGGGCGCTCAGGGAGCAGGATAAAAACTATGCAGTGGCGTTTGCAATTCCCGGCGACTGGGACGGATTGAAGCAGGTGCTGACGATTCATTCCCTGCGGGAGCGGGAGCATTTCCAGCGCGGCTTTATGGAAGGCTCAACGGATTCGTACATGATTTTTGAGAACTGCTTTGTTCCCTGGGAGCGGGTCTTTCTGGCCGGCGAATGGCAGCACGGCGGCATCAACGCCCTGCTCTTCGCGCTGTTCCACCGCCATTCCTACTCGGGGTGCAAACCGGCCATCGGCGACGTCATTCTGGGCATGGCGGCGCTGGCCGCGGAAGTCAACAACATTCAGAAGGAATCCCACGTTCGGGAAAAGCTGGCGGAAATCATCCTGGTGACGGAACTGGGTTACGCGGCGGGATACACGGCGTCCGACCTGGGCGGCCCGAAAGTGTTCATGCCCGGGAAGGGCTTTGTTCCCTATGGTCCCGGTTCGTACATTCCCCATTCGATTTACTGCAACGTCGGCCGCTGCCTTTCCGGCGAGGCGGTCTGGCGCGAGTCGGAAATTCTCTGTGATATCTCCGGGGGCGTCACGGCGACCTTTCCGCATGAAAAGGACTTTCTCAATCCGGAAACCGGCGAGGCCCTGTTGAAATACACCAAACGCAGTCCCAAAATATCCGCCGAAGATCAGGCGCAGTTCTGGAGATACCTGGGCGACAAGCTCTGCTCCGCGACCGGCGGTGTCCGCAACATCGGCGCGTATCACGGCGGTGGATCACCGATCATGGAGCAGATCGCCATTACGACGCAGTATGATATCGAATCCCGCAAAAGGCTGGTGAAATACATCGCCGGCATGAGCGGCGGCGACCGTGAAGCGCTTGCCAAAAAGTAGTAGCGGTGCCCGCTCCGTGCGCGGCCATCACGCGGCCGCGCACGGATGTCATTCATTCACGTGAAAGCCCATTGGGATCAGAAAACCCTTGCGGCAGCCCGTTCGGGCGGCAAACCGGTTCCTGCGAGGGGGCGCCTACAAAAAGTAATAAGCCATGAAGTCAACCTCAAACATCAGATGCGGAAAATTTTTTCTTTCCACTTCCTCAAACCCCAGTTTTTCATACCAGTCATGCAATGCGTGATCATCCGCGATGATGCCGATTTGGACGCGAAACGCCTTTAAAAGACGGGCTTGGGACAATGCGTGCGTCACCAGCGCTTCCCCGAATCCTTTTTTTTGCTCGCGCGGCAAAACCGCCAGACGCTCCAGGTAACAGACCTCGTCGTTTATTTTTTCCAGGGCGACGCATCCTGCGGGCTGGCCCTGCGTCTCCAGAACGTAAAAGACGACGCCGCGGTTCATTTCCCGCATCAGCCATTCGGTTCGGCAATTGGAGGGATGCGTCGGGCTGTTTTGCTCGTTCAGCCCGAACCGGTCGGCCACCTCCTGAAAAGCTTCCCGAATGATCTCCACCAGAACGTCAATGTCTTCCTGACCGCCCATTCGAATCCGGTGCTCCATGCTGCCTCCTCCTTTGCTCTCCTTTCAGGATGCTTACGTTATAAAGGGTTACCGCGGCGTCACGATCGGAAAGGTGCCGGACGGCTTGTCAAGCAGGGCGAAGAAACGAATCAGGTCGATTCGGCTGCCGCTGATTTTCAGATCATCGGACAGCAGGGTATCCTTGATTCCCGCGGTGCCCGCCATCATTTTGATCCAGATCGGCCGGTTCAGCGTCAGCGTCGCCTGGGCATCCTGCGCCTTTCCCTTCCGGTGGTGCAAAACGGCATGCTCGATCCAGAGGACAAAGGTCTCCCCCGTATCGCTGAACACCAGGTTGAATTTATAGTTTTTTCCCTCGGCCGCCGGTCCGTTCAGGCTGCAGGCCATCACCTCGAGAAACCGTTCGGCCGGAATGTTTTCCATCATGTCGATCGCTCCGGACCGGTCGACGCCTTTTCGGGGCGGCCCGTCGCGAAGCTCCTGCGCCGCGGTGAGATAGCTGTTTCGCCAGATGGCTGATTCGGACATATAGGCCATCTGATCATAGGTGCGGGAAAGCAGTTTTCTGGCTTTGGTGTGATCGGGTTTGCCGAACACGACCCTGTTCAGCAGTTCGGCTGCCCAGCGGTATTCGCCTTTCTCAAAAGCGGCTTCGGCCGCATCGGTGGCCTTGTCCGCCCCGCCGATCAGCTCCAGGTAGCGCCTGGCGGATTCCCGCGGCGGCAGGGGATTCAGGTTGGCGGGATTGCCGTCGTAGAATCCCATGTAAAACTGGTACACGGCCTTGACGTTGTGCCGCAGATCGCCATAGTAGCCGCGTGCCCCCCAGTAGGATTCCAGATCCTTCGGCAATTGGATGGCGTCGGCAATTTCCCGGGGAGTAAAACCGGCGTTGATGAGGCGCACGGTTTGGTCGTGGGTGTAGCGGTAAACGTCGCGGTGCATGGTGATGAATTCTTTGATTCGATCCCTGCCCCAGATCGGCCAGTTGTGCTGGCCGAAATACACCTCGCAATCGGCGGTGTACGCAAGCGCGTCGTCAAGATATTGGGCCCAGAGCAGCGCATTTCTCACCTTTGCCCCGCGAACCGGAAGTAGGTTGTGCATGGTCTGGGAAAGGATCTCCGCGCCGCAAAACGCCTTCTTTTCGGGAATGACAAACGTCATTTCAGCGGGGGCTTCCGCGCCGGGCGTATTGTAAAAAACAAAGCGCAGTCCGTCCACCAGCATCTCCCGGACGGGCTGATCGATGATCACCGTGGGCCGAATGATGCCGATACTGCCATAGGCTGTGGCCTTGCCCAGACCCGTATCGACCATTCCTTTGGCGGAGCGTTCCAGATCTTTACCGAACTGGTAGGAGGATCGCCTTGCCATCGCCGTGCCCACCATCAGGTTTTCGCTGATGGCCTCTTCCAGAAAGCCCTGGGGCGCGATCACCTGCAGCTTGCGCGATGCCGCCTCCTGCGGCGAAACAATACCCAGTGCGCCGCCGAAGTGGTCCACATGACTGTGGGTGATGATGATGGCTGAAACCGGTTTTTCGCCCAGATGCTTTTGGGCAAAGGCGAAGGCAAAAGCCGCGCTTTCCCGGCAGGTCAGCGTATCGACTACGATCCAGCCGGTTTTGCCTTCGATCAGCGTCATGTTGGCGAGATCAAAGCCGCGCAGTTGGTAGATGCCGTCGACGACTTTGAAGAGCCCGATCCTGGCGTTGAGCTTCGCATGGCGCCACAGGCTTGGGTTGGCCGTCGGGGGCGCTTCGCCCTCGACAAAATGAAAGGCGCCTAAGTCTACAAGGACCGTTTCGTCAGCCGCGCGGATCTGCCCCTGGGGTTTTGAGATCAAGCCGCGTTGGGCATCCTGAAAGTCCTGATCCTGACTGAAGTCGAGCTTTTGCGCCATGGTTTGGTTCGCCGCTATGGCTGCCTCGCCGGCGTCACCGGCAACCCCGCCGACCCCGCTGTCCTTCCCGCAGCCTGTGAGCAGGAATATTGCCGCCAGACACAGAGCCGCGGGCCCTATTCGCTTCGCGATCCTTTTCATGGTTTTCTCCTGAGGTTTTCTGTCTTTGAAAAAAACATTCCGGACAGGACAAGTTTTTCGACGTTGTCCCACACGCGCAAAAGGCTGAACTTTGTGAATGTAGGTAATCGCACCGCGGAGCTTCTGTCAATGGTTTTTCGGTTCAGAAGAATTCAAAAAAAAGCAGATAAACCATCGTGTTGATGATCGTCAACGGAATGCCGGCTTTTGCAAATTCGAGAAAGGAAATGCTTTCGCCGCGGTTTTCCTTCTCCGCGTGCTGAATGATAATGATGTTGCTGGCCGCGCCGAGAATGAAAAGATTGCCCGCAATGGTGGAGCCGGCCGCGAGCG
>JAQVQT010000232.1 GCA_028701435.1 Smithellaceae bacterium
GGAAAAAGAATCGAGGTTTTCGGACCCTGGGCCGTCGCCTGCGCCTGGCAGAGCAGTCTGATGGATACGTATGTCACGGGACCGATTCGGGCGCAGGCCAGAATGGCCGCCGGCTCCGGAAGAAACCCCGATCTGATCAGCGACATGAACGGCTGGATTTACAAAGGCTATTCCCGACTTCTTTACACCATGACCGGTTTTTTCATCGAGGACGGCAAATTCAGCCGTGAAAAGGCTGAAAAAATTTCCACGACCCGGAAAGGCTACACCTTTTTAAAAAACTACATGGAGGAATTTGCCCAGCTCGAACACGGCTACAACAACATCGGCCTGACCCGCCTCAACGCCATGAAAGAACTTTTGAAATGCCTGCTGGTGGTCATTACGGAAACGCCGCCGGCCGACGGAAAATTGCCGTTTGCGCAAAAAGACACGGGCGGAAAAGCCGTCTCCTTTGACGAGTATCTGACCGTAAACCGAATCCGTCTGGAAAATCTTTACCGGGAAAATGTTTTCGACATCAAGGACTATTCAGAAAGGGTGACCGGAGGAAAGATCGGTTTTTCCCGCTACGAATATGTGGAAGGTTCGACGCTGCATCGCGTCCGGCTGCGTGATTACCCGCCCCCGAAGGGAGTGAAGCCCAACGGGAAAATTCTTTACATGGTGACGCCGCTCATCAACAAACCCGAGTTGTTCGATCTGGCCGCGGGCAAATCGGTCATCGAGGGAATGCACCGGGAAGGCTACCGGGTCTATCTGATCGACCACGGGGATCCCGGGTGGGATGAGACGGAGCTGGGGCTGGATTTTTACGGCAAAACGCTGCACGATCATTATCTGGAGATTCTTAAAAAACGTCATCCGCGCGCGGAAATCCTGATCATGGCCTATTGCATGGGCGGCACCCTGATGATGCCTTATCTGGCGCGCCGCGCCGAAGAGAGGCTGGCCGACGGGAAACCGATGGACGTGAAGAAAGTGGCGCTGATGGCCTCGCCGATAAAATTTGACGACGGCGACAGCGGCCATCATGCCATCCGAACGCTGATCCGCCAACATTATGATCCGCGATTGATGAAGGAACTTTTCGGCGCCGTGAATATTCCGCCGCAGGTGATTGAATCCGGCATGAATGAAATTCAGCCCGGGGTTCAATACCAGGTCGTGATGGGATTTTACGGCCGCGCGGAAAATCCGGAAGCGATCGCCGACGCCGCGCCTTTCCTGTACTGGCTGACACACGGCACCCGATTCCCCGTCAGCGCTCACATTCAATGGATTCAGAAGGTTTTCATCGGCAATCAGATTTATGAAGGCAACTTCCGCCTTCCCTCCCGTCATCCGGCGCTGGACGGAAGGCCGGTCAACATGGACATGCTTCGCAAAACAGGGGTGGCCATTTTCGAGTACAAGGGCTCCCGCGATGTGATTGCTCCGGCCGGCTCCTGTGTGGCCGCCGAAACCTGGGGACAGACGGGACCGGCATCCGCCTCGAAAGGCGGGCTGCGAAATCGAAGCATTGAAAAAAATGTCGGTCACATCTTTGTCGGCAGCCGCCGTCATCTTGCGGAATACCTGGCGGCCGTCAATGAATTTTACGGAAGCTGAACCCCGCAATCGGCAAAGGGAGAGGGATGATGGAAAAACAAGACAGGCAGGCTTACCTTCAGGGCGTTCTTGACCGGGACCGGCGGATGCTGGCCAAAACGATCACCCTTGTGGAGAGCTCCCTTGCGGCCGACCAGGAGCTCTCCCGGCAAATTCTGGACGCGCTGATGCCTTACACCGGCAAGTCCCTGCGCCTGGGCATCACGGGGTTGCCGGGAGCCGGAAAAAGCACGTTCATTGAAAGCTTCGGCACGCTGCTCACGCAGAAAGGTTACCGGGTGGCCGTCCTGGCCGTGGATCCCAGCTCTCCCAAAACGGGCGGCAGCATTCTGGCCGACAAAACCCGCATGGAAAAGCTGTCGGTGAACGACCGGGCATTCATCCGCCCTTCTCCGTCCGGCAAAACGCTGGGCGGCGTCGCCCGCAAAACGCGCGAAACCATGCTGGTGTGCGAGGCCGCGGGATTTGACGCGGTCATGATTGAAACCGTCGGCGTGGGTCAGTCGGAAGTGGCCGTGGCCTCGATGGTTGACTTCTTTCTGGTCCTGATGATCGCCGGAGGCGGCGATGAACTGCAGGGCCTCAAGAAGGGGGTTCTGGAACTGGCCGACGCGGTGGCGGTCAACAAGGCGGACGGCGACAACATCGAGCGGGCCAAAATGGCGCGCCGCCAGTACGAAACGGCGTTTCACCTGCTCACGCCGCCCTACGAAAACTGGACGCCGCCGGTCGTCACGTGCAGTTCGGTCACGATGGCGGGGCTGGAGAATATTCTGAGCATCATCCTCGACCACCGCGATAAACTGACCGCAACCGGCGAACTGCAGGCCAAGCGCAGGGAACAGGCCAGGGAATGGCTGAAGTTTCTGGTGCGTGAAGAGGTTCAGGAATGGTTTTACGAAACCCCGGCGGCGCAGGTCCTGGCCGAAGGACTCGACGGCGTCGAGCGGGGTCTGATCACTCCCACCAGCGCCGCCGCGAAGGTCCTGGAGTGCCTGAAGGGGCAGAAGTTTTGAAAAGGACTGTCAGGCTGAAGGCTGAAGGCTGAAGACTGAAGGCTGAAGACCGAAGGCTGAAGGGCGATTCACAGGGAACGGTTTAAAATGGTCCCCTGCGCAAACAACGAGATATAAGACACAAGGAGATTGAAAGCATGAACATTTTGAAAATCGACCACATCGGCATCGCGGTAAAAAATCTGGCGGAAAGCTCCAAACTCTACGAGATGCTGGGCATCGCCTCAGCGGGCGTAGAAGAAGTGGCCGAGCAAAAGGTGAGGGTTTCCTTTTTCCCCGTGGGGGATTCGGAAATCGAACTTCTGGAATCCACGTCGCCCGACGGACCCATTGCCCGATACATTGAAAAAAACGGCGAGGGCATTCAGCACATGGCCCTGCGCGTGGATGATCTGGAAGCGGCGCTGGCCGAACTGAAGACCAAAGGCGTCCGCCTGATCGATGAGAAGCCCCGCTACGGCGCGGGCGGCGCAAAAATCGCCTTCGTTCACCCCAAATCCACGGGCGGGATTCTGCTGGAGCTCTGCGAAAGATAAAACCGCCGCTTCTTTCCCGACCCATGGGCCGCCTTTCATTGATCTTGCGCGAAGAGCATTTACAGGAGGGGAGCCATGAATATCGGACGTCTGGCCGACGACAACATTCATAGATTCG
This sequence comes from Smithellaceae bacterium, assembly GCA_028701435.1. GTDB lineage: Bacteria > Desulfobacterota > Syntrophia > Syntrophales > Smithellaceae > UBA8904. The sequence goes on from JAQVQT010000232.1 coordinate 3,282, forward strand.
GCGAGTATGATTTTGTCTGTTTTGACGGCCGGTGG
>JAQVQT010000034.1:0-7978 GCA_028701435.1 Smithellaceae bacterium
GTTTCGCGTGGTTTGCGGCTTGTCGGCCACAATGGAAATTTTATCGCCGATAATCGCGTTGAAAAAAGTGGATTTGCCCACATTCGGGCGTCCCAGTATGGCTATGAAACCGGATTTAAACACAACGGTTCTCCAATCAATGATCTTAGCATCATCACTATTTTGTCATCGCGAGGAGCGTAAGCGACGTGGCGATCTCTTTAATATAAATAACTTATGAGATTGCTTCGTTCCGACATGTCGGGACTCGCAATGACAGATGTGCATTATGCAGACGTTTCTTGCTGAATGCCGGGAATATTGAAGGAAAAAGATTCCCCCGCTCCGGTGTTCAGCGACAAATGCCCGGGAAGTTGACCGCGAGTGAAGTCTATAACGATTTGCGCGCCGGGGTAAAGGTTTTTTATGGTCTGAATGTTTTTGCCGCCAAAACCGCGAAAATGCGACTGGTCGCGTTCCGCGACGGCAAAGCGCAGCATCTTTGCGGTCCGGGGCACGTCTTCAAGCAATTTTTCGATGGCGGAATAAAAAACGGCCGAGTAGACCAGGCTGCCGAAAGAAGGATGCCGGGGACCGGCCAGCACGGCGCCTTCCTGAAGCATTTCAGGCGTCGGCTGCAGACCGAATCGGATGATGGAAATGCCCGCCGGCGCAAGCGTCTCCCAGGCCAGGCGGCACCAGTCGATGGCCTCCTCCAGAGACAAAGGCCGGTAGCGGCCCGCCCGGAATTCCTCCGCAAGCGCCGTGTCTCGAAACACCAGAACCGGATGGATGCGCGCCGTATCCGGCCGAAGTTCAACCGTACGGTTCAGGGTTTGCAAAAAGCTTTCTTTCGTATCGCCGGGCAGCCCCGCCATCAAATGCAGGCCGCAATTCAGCCGTTGAGCTCGAATGCTTTGCACGGCCCTCACGATCGCCTGTGCGTTGTGTCCCCGGTTTGCGTCACGAAGCACCCGGTCGTTGAAGGACTGAGCGCCGATTTCAATCGTCCGGACGCCGCCCGCCCGCAGAAATGCCAGTTTCTTTTCGTCGAGCTGGTCCGGTCTTGCGGAGATGCGCATCGCCCCGACCCGTCCCTGCCGAATTTGGTCATGACCCCAGGCCAAAAGCCGCTCCTGTTCCTCCTCGGGAAGTCCGGTAAAGCTGCCCCCGTAAAAAGCGATTTCCACGCTGCGCGTTTTGTCCCTGTTCCAGCGCAGATAGGAGGCGACCTCGGCATCAAAGAAGGATCGGGTGATTTCCGGGGAAAAGTTTCCGGCGGCGATTTCTTCGTTGCAGAAAACGCAGCGCTGCGGACAGCCACGGTTCATGATGAAGATGGGGATGATCAGAGGTTTGCCGGTCGGCAATGATTCAGACGCCGTTTTCACTGTGCAAACTTTCCCAGGCTTTTTGCGCCGCCTGCTTTTGCGCTTCTTTTTTGCTTTTTCCGCGGCCGATCTGCCGGATGTCGTCCCCGATGACGACTTCCATTTCAAAGATTTTTTCATGGTCGGGGCCGCTTTCGGAAAGCAGTGTATAGAGCGGCGCGGCTTTGTACTTCTTCTGACAAATTTCCTGCAGGGCTGTTTTATAATCCAGACTTTGCAGGGCGATCGCCTCGTCCTTCATCAGAGGCTTCATCAGCCGTTTCATCAGCGTCTTGGTTTTGCTGAAGCTTGAATCCAGATAGATCGCGGCAATGACCGCCTCCAGCGCGTTGGCCAGCAGCGACTCTTTGGCGCGTCCGCCGGAATGTTCTTCTCCCCGGCCCAAGAGCAGGCAATCTCCCAGACCCAGTTGCGCAGCCAGATCGGCCAGTGGTTTTTCATTGACCAGCGCGGAGCGGATTTTGGAAAGCGTGCCTTCGTCGAAATCGGCGTGTTTTTTCATCAGAAGGTCGCTCACGCAAAGCCCCAGGACCGCGTCACCCAGAAATTCAAGTCTTTCATTGTCCTCGCCGCCTGACTGGGGATTTTCGTTGACGTAAGAGCGGTGCGTCAAAGCGGTGGAAAGCAGCTCCGGATTGCGAAAGGCATAGGAAAGCTTTTCCTGAAGATCCGTTAATTGTTTGATCCTGTCGTTATTCATCCAAAACCCTGCCGGTCAGTTTGCCGTCCCGAAACCGTTCTATTTTGACGTTGACGACTGTATTTACTAGAGAAGCGTGGGATTTGTCCAGCAGAACCGGAAGATAGTTGTGTGAAAAACCTTTGGCGAGGCCGGTTATTTTGTCCCGGGTCTGTTCCACCAGCACCGGCAGTGTTTTTCCCAGAAACCGGCGGGCGAAGGCTTCCCTTTTTTTCGCGCCAACCTCCCGCAGGATTGCGGCACGTTCTTTTTTGATTTTTTCCGGAACCTTCGGATGGATCGCCAGGGCTGCCGTTCCGGGTCTTTCCGAATAGGGGAAAATATGCAGATAGGCAGCGGGAAGCTTTCCCAGCAGCTCCACCGTGTGGCGGAATTCCTTTTCCCCTTCGCCGGGAAATCCAACCAGAACGTCTATTCCGATCGCGGCATCGGCCCAGGTCCGGGTCACCCGGTCGAGCAGATCGCGATAGAAAGCCGTGTCGTAGCGGCGCTTCATGCTTTTTAGAATGTCGTCATCGCCGCTTTGCAGGGGGATATGCAGATGCGGGCAGAGATTCCGGTAATGTCCCGACAGCGCCAGAAGCTCGTCCGATATTTCGTTGGGCTCGATGGAGCTGAGCCGGAATCTGGCGGTCGGGTTTTGCGACAACAGGCCCACGAGCGCAGAAGTCAGGCTGGTTGCGGGCTTCAGATCACGTCCATAGTCTCCGAGGTGAATGCCGGTGAGAACGATTTCCCGGAATCCTTGAGTGATGAAATTCCGGGCGCCGTCCAGCACGCCGGAAAGCGGCAGGCTGCGGCTGGGGCCGCGGGCAAACGGCACGATGCAGTAGCTGCAAAAGGCGTCGCATCCGTCCTGAATCTTGAAAAAAGCACGGGTTCGTCCCGTCAGTATGGCCGTTGGGGCGTAAGGGAAACGGCGCTGCCGGCGGATATCGTCGGCCAGAATCCGCGGCGAGCCGGGGGCCGGACGGGAAAGCAGTTCGGGAATGTCATGCTTATGGTCATTGCCCACCACACAGGCAACGCCTTCGATGGCGGCCAGCGTTCGGGGCTCCGTCTGCGCGTAGCAGCCGGTCACAATGATGCGGGCAAGGGGGTTTTTTCTCAGCGCCCTGCGGATGAGCTGGCGCGCCTGAAAGTCGGCAAACGCGGTGACGGTGCAGGTGTTGATCACGTAGGCGTCGGCAAAAGCGCTAAACGGCACCAGGGAAAAACCGGCGGATTGCAGGTTTTCCGCCAGCGCCGCGGAATCGCATTGATTGACCTTGCATCCCAGTGTGGTGAGACCGACTTTCAGCATCGTTGCTTCCTTATCGTATTGGACAGGCATGTATTTACGGGGCAACCTGTTCCCTGTCAAGACAAACAAAAATAGATTTTATTGTCAAAATGAGCTACATCCCCTCTACGCAAAACGGAAAGGGGATTTGAATGATGGACGCTTTGTTTTCCTTTTTTACGGCGCATCCGACGGTTTTTACGCTTCTGACGATTTTTATCATCATCGCCATTCTTTACTTTATCCTAAGCAAATTCATCAAATTGGCCGTTCTTCTGCTTATTGTGATTCTGCTGGCGGGCGGAGCGAACCTGCTTTCGGACCCCGCATCGATGCCGGGCAAAATCAAGCAAAATGCCCAGACCTTCATTACCGGCGGAAAGCAGATATGGCATACGGTCAGCGGCCTCTGGAAGGATGCAAACGACATCGCTGACCGGGTGCAGAAAGCCCCGGAGGAAATCAATGCATCGCTGAAAACAGCGAAGGAAAAAACAGGAAAGAGCGGCGATTCCGTGAACAGAAAAAAGAGCGTTCCGGAAAAGCATCCGGCCGCTAAGTGATAAAAAGATCGTTGGTCGAAAAATTCGGGTCGCTGGTCAGATTGACGCCGATGCGCCTCAAGCCCGCTTCGTCTCCGGGCGTGGGGATGTAGGTCATATGCACTTCACAGTTTTGCAACTCCTTTAATTTTTCGAGGGCGAGCTCCGCCGCGGGATTCGTCGTAGCGCTGATGCTCAGCGCGATGAGCGCCTCTTCCAGATCGAGGCTGACGTTTTTTTCGTTTAAGATCTCCGTTTTCAGCTTGCCGATGGAATCCGTGATGCTGGCCGGCAGCAGCTTGATTTTAGCGGGAATATCCGCCAGATGTTTGATGGCATGGATGACCATGCTGGAGGCGGCGTGCATGAGCGGAGAGTTGCTGCCGGTGATGATCGAACCGTCTTTGAGTTGGATGGCCGCGCCGCAGAAAATGCCTTCGTTTCCCTTTTCCCGCTCCATCGCCTCCTGGGCCGCCTGCCGCGCCGGAACCACCACTTGCCGATCCTCCGGCTTCAGGTTGAAGTTGTTGAGAAACAGCTCCACGCGTTGAACCGTTTCTTTATCGGAAAAACCCATGGCGTATTCGCAGCGATACCGGAAGTAGCGGCGAATGATTTCCTGTTTGGATGCCTCTTTCGCTACATCGTCGTTCGTGATGGCGAATCCGGCGCGGTTGACGCCCATGTCCGTAGGCGACTTGTAAAAAGACGGTACGCCGGTGATTTTCTCGAGAATCCGCCTCAGCACGGGAAAAACTTCCACGTCGCGGTTGTAGTTGACTTTGGCTTCGCCGTAGGCTTCCAGGTGAAACGGGTCGATCTGGTTGAAATCGCGGATGTCGGCGGTGGCCGCTTCATAGGCGACGTTGACCGGATGTTTGAGCGGCAGGTTCCAGATGGGAAAGGTTTCAAACTTGGCGTAGCCGGATTTCACGCCGCGTTTGTAGTCGTGATAGAGCTGGGACAGGCACGTGGCCAGTTTTCCGCTGCCCGGACCCGGTCCCGTGACGATCACCAGCGGCTTTTCGGTGGGAATGTAATCGTTGACGCCGTATCCTTCGTCACTGACGATCATGTCCACGTTGGTCGGGTAGCCTTTCGTGAACCGGTGCGTGAAAACCCGGATCCCCCGGCGCTCCAGCTTGTTTTTAAACAGGACGGCGGAAGGCTGATTTTCAAAGCGGGTGATGACGACGCCCATCACGTTGATATTCCAGCCGCGCAGGTCGTCGATCAGTTTCATCGCGTCCGTATCGTAGGTGATGCCGAAATCCGCCCTGATTTTTTTCCGCTCGATGTCTCCCGCATAGATGCAAAGCAGAATATCCGCCCGGTCTTTCAGCTCCTTGATGAGCCGCATTTTGACGTTGGGATCGTAGCCGGGCAGCACGCGGGCGGCGTGGTAGTCGTAGAGCAGTTTCCCGCCGAATTCCAGATAGAGTTTGTTGTTGAATCTTTCGACGCGCTTCAGGATTTCCGCGGTCTGCTCGGTGATGTATTTTTCGTTGTCGAATCCTTTTTGGCCTGTGTTCATGAGTGACCTTTCTAAAGCCGAATGCTTTTATCCGGAAAACAAATGCTCAAGCAGAGAACCTTCATGGATGTTCATCAATGCGGGTTTGTTTCATACATCAAATGGTCGTTTTTATCCAAAAGAAAATGACGAAAGTCCGTAGAAAATTTCGTCATGGAGCGGGAAGTCCGTGAGATTGTCGGGTTACAACAAATTGATTTCCATGGCCCGGACGGGGCAGGCGGAAACACAAAGTTCGCAGCCGTTGCACTTTTCAGGGTCAAACAGGACTTTTTGTGTCTGCTTTTCAAAGGATAAGGCGCCGGTCGGGCAAAATCCGGTGCATGCGCCGCAATGCACGCATTTTTCGTTGTTCTGAAACACGCTTTTGGAAAGCGCCTCCACCTGCAGCCCCATTTCCTTGAGGAAACGGACGCCGCGGTCAAAATCCTCCTTTTGCCCGGATAATTCCAAAACAATCACGCCTTCGCGGCGCGGGAAAATCCTTGCTTTCAGAATGTTAAAGACAAGGTTGTGCTTTTGGGCCAGAAGGTAGATGACGGGCTGCTGGACGATCTCCGGCGTATAGCGAATGACTATCTTTTTCGAGTACATAGCAAAAAAATGAACACCTTTTTACGTTGGCGGCATGTTAAGAGATGCAAAGCGTAATGTCAAGGAATAGTTGCGCCGTGTTGCGCCGCCGCATCTTCCATTCGTCGGCGGCTTTGACTTCAGGATTTGTTCTCCTTCTGATTTTTGGATCCGGAGCCGGGGAACAGATCCAGCAGGGATTTGAAAGGCGCAAGTCCGGCCATGTCCTGCGGATTCATCTGGGTGTAATTTTCGCCGAAATCGAGCCACTTTTTGAACTGATCGTCCGCCATGTTGCGGAACAGAAGATAATTGCGAATCGTCTGTTCGAGATATTTTTCGAAAAAATCCGTCAGGACATTCTCTCCGTACTGGATAATCAGGTACAGCAGGGGAGGGGGAAGCAGGAACTTTTTTTTGCGCGCTTCCTCCATGACAATCTGCGTCAGAATGGCCGGGGTGACGTCTTCACCGGTCTTGGCGTCCGTCACCTGAATCCGGCGCCCCCGGCGGATGGCGTCCGTCACATAATCCAGCGTAACGTATATGCTTTTTTCCGTATCATAAAGCCTGCGATTGGTGTACTTCTTTAAATTCAGCGTATCCTGGTCCATGCGAACCTCCTGGCTTCTTCTATGCAATTCCGGCCGACATTGCAAGAGAAAAATATTTTGCAGTGCAACAATTATTTCTTGACAAACTGGAAATACTGGCTATAATTAGCTTCAAGACAAAGAGAAAAAACGGGGTATAAAGATTTATGTTATTAATATTAAACAATTAATAATTAATTATCAGGGTGGCTTTTAAAAAGATGCTTCTTTCCCGGCAAGATGTTGCAACTGCAAAATTAGGCGCCATCAGGCGGAACTGGGAGGGAAAATACAGATTGGACGGGTCAGGCAAGACTCAAAACCGGAAAATGACCCGGCACGGGTGAAAGTCAAACAACAAACAAATAAAAGGAGGAAGTTAAAAATGGAACCCAAACAGATGGCAAAACAGATGGTGGACTTTAACAAGAAGGCTTTTGACGCCTCGTTTGAGGCCATGGCCGCCATGCAGGAGCAGACGGAGAAGATGGTCTCTACGATGATGCAGCAGACGCAGTTTTTCCCGGATGAAGGCAAGAAGCTGATCACGGATTGGCTGAAGACCTACAAGAAGGGCCGTGAGGAATTCAAGGCGGCGGCCGACGAGAATTTTAAAAAGGTCGACGCGTTTTTTTCAGCCAAGTAAAGAAGACCCCAAAATGAAAAAGCCGCCGCGGGAAGTCGCGGCGGTTTTTTTGTTTTGACCTGTTACGTGTAATCCGAACCTGTAAATTCTTTTCGGCACTGACTCTCAAAGTACAGCTTGAAAAATCTGCCCTCATGAGACGTGCATACCTTTGAAACGATTTAGATGATGACAAGACCATTCTTGATTTAAAATTATCAATGGGTTATACATTGATCGCAGGTTAAGAAAAAAGGAGGCTTGTATGCAGAGATCTATCGTAGTGGATTATCCGGACACGATGCCTGCGGTTACCAATCAAAGTCCTGAGGATTTTGAAGCTGAAGCAAAGAGGGCTATGGCAGTCAAATTATTTGAACTTGGCCGTCTGAGTTCCGGCCAGGCCGCCCAGCTTATTGGAATAAGCCGGGTTGAATTTCTGCTGACATGCAAACAGATGGGTGTCGCCTCTGTTGAATGGGATCAAAAGGAAATAGAAGCCGAGTTGCATTAAGGTTCTCTCTCATGGAAACCATAGTAAGCAACACAGGTCCGATAATAGCCCTTGCCGGCATCCATAAACTCAACCTTCTCCAGAACTTTTATAAATTAAAAGAAAACTTTACGTCTTCGGCGCCTTTGGCGGGCTGACGAGCCCCTCGCCCGCAAGCACGGTCACGCCGTCCTGATTGCTGCAGGTTGTTTTCAAGCGGACCCGGTTCTTTTCGGTGATGAGTTCCAGAACTTCCACGCGCGCCG
>JAQVQT010000034.1:8078-13308 GCA_028701435.1 Smithellaceae bacterium
AACCAGGATTTATGACTCCAAATATTCTCCTTCAAATCCTTGATGTCATCCTGCATCACCATGTACATGCAGGCATTGTTGATGGCCAGGCCACCCTGATACGCCAGAGCGGTCACCAGTTGAATTTCATCTTCCGTGAATTTTCTCTTGTGTCCGCTGTACACAATGAGAACGCCGATGACGTCTTCCTTGGATTTAATCGGAACGTACAGCATGGAGACGATGCCTTCGGCCTTCTTTTCTTTCTTGTACTGAATGCCGTTGTCCTTGAAAACATCTTCGATCGCGATGGTTTCGCCCTTGAGGGCGAGGGCGATGTTTTTATCCGCCAGAATGGGGCCTTTCCGAAGATATTGTTCGCTCAGCCCGAAGCTGGCCACCGATTTCAGTGTGCGTTTGTCTTCGTCCAGCAGCCTTACCGCCGCCGCCTTGAGATCCAGGGATTCCACCATATCCTGCGTCATCGCCTGCAGGATGGTTTTGACGTCCAGACTTGCCGAGATATTGGACGACAGCTTCAGAAAAATCCGGGTGTGGTCGCGCAGTTTGCGAATCAGTCGGGTGATTTCGATCGCGGAGCCTCCCTGCTCGGCCAGAATGGACAGAAAATCGATTTCATCCTTGGTGAATGAGCGGATGCCTTTGGTGTAAACGCTCAGAATGCCCAGCATCCGGTTTTTGTCCATGACCGGAACGGACAGAATGGAGCCGATGCCCTCCTTCTTTTTCTTTTCACGGTTGGCCAGCCGCCGGTCCGTCGTCGCGTCCCGAAAATACATATAGCCGTCTTTCAGCAGCTGCGGGCTGATTTTCACGGCGTGCGCCGGTCCGGCATGCGTATATTGCCTGGAAAGCCCAACCTGCGCCACGGCCGCGTTGTGAACGGCATCCTCTGTATCGTCGTCTCTTCGAAAAATGACGGCCGCCTTGACCTTCAGGGTTTTGACCGCCGTGGAAACAATCAGGTGAAGCATTTTGGATTGATCTTCCGTGGTGGCCATTTCTCTGCTGAGCTCGCTCAAAGCTCGAAAATAACTTTTTTCCGTTGCCATACTTCTTCTCCCTTTCAGATCGCTTCAGCAATTTTTTGAATGAGGGACTGCTTATCTTTTCCGGCCGTCTTCGGTCGGATGATTTTTGCCGCGGACGACGCCTTTTGCCTTGCGCCGGTTTTCCGGACGGACGGCTTTTTCAACGGTGCTTCGCGTTTGACGTCCGGTTTTCTTTTGGCGGACGGCGGCTCAGCCGCATCTTCCTGATCGCGCTCCTTAAGCCATTGCGCGATGCGGGGCGCGAACTGTCTCTGGAATTTGGAGCTGACGTAAATGCCGATGTGTCCGGTTTCCAGACAGACGTCCTGGGCATCCTTGCTCCCGACGGCCCCGGTCAGTTGATTGCAGGCTTCCGGAGGAACCAGATGATCATACTCGCCGAAAAAGTTTAAAAGCGGCATGGTCAGTTTTTTCAAATCCACCCTTTTTCCACCCAGAAACATCTTGCTTTGAATCAGCAGATTTTTCTTATAGCAGTCGTCAACAAACTGGCGGAAGGTTTCCCCGGGGACGTCGGGGCTGTCGAAGATCCAGCGCTCCATGCGCACGAAGTTTTCCACGAACTCTTTATTGTCCATGTTTTCCATGAAGCCGACGTACTTGTCGATCATCAGACGGGCGGGGTTGAGCAGCAGGAAGCCGAAATTCATCAAATCGCCCGGGATATTGCCGAAGGTGCGGACCATCCGGTCCGTGTCCACGTCCTTCATCCAGACATGCAAAAGGCCTTTGTCCGTGTCGAAATTCGACGGCGTGACGGTGGTGATCAAATTTTTGATTTTTTCCGGATGCAGGGAGGCATACATGACCGAAAACGATCCGCCCATGCAGATGCCCATCAGATTGATTTTGGGGACGCCGTGTTTCCGCCGGATGAAATCCACGATGTTGTCCATGTAGCCGTTGACATGATCGTCAATGGTCAGGAAGCGGTCCTTGCTGGTGGGATAGCCCCAGTCGACCATATACAGATCGATTCCTTCCTGCAGAAAGGTTTTCACGACGCTGCGGTCCGGCTGCAGATCCAGCATGGTTTCGCGGTTGATGAGCGCGTACACCACCAGCAGCGGGGCTTTCAGCGTGCGGTCCGCGTTTTCATTGCGAAAGTAATGCTTCACTTTGACCCGGTCTTCTTCATACACGATTTCATAGGGCGTCGATCCGAGTTCATAATGGAGTTCTCCCAACAGGACGTCGGAAGCCCGGGAAGCGCGCTGCCGGGCTTTTTCCGCGTCCTCGGCCATTCGCTCCAGAATCAGATCCAGGGGAATTTTTGTCTCGGTCATGAAAACGCCATCCTTCCGAAAACTTTTCTTCCCGCCCGGGGCAGGGGCGGGTCTTTTACTTGACGACCGTCAGGGTGTTGGGGGATATGCCGGCTTTTTTCTCCAGCGCTTTGACTCTCTTTTTGAGCAGGTGAAACTCCTTGTACATCTCGTCCATATCTTTTTGCGTGACCACGGGCAGCAATTGGAGAAAGTCACGCATGGCTTCATTCTTGGCGATGAGGAAATCCTCCAATTTGTTGAGCGTGCGGTGCAGCGCGTCCGTGTATTCTTTGGACTTGAACAGATTCATGTAGTGGCCTTCCAGGATTTTCAGCCACATGGCGTAGCTTTCCTTCACATCGTGGGGGATGTTTCCCTCCTCCGTTCGCTGTTTGAGCTTTTCCTGAAGCACGTTGAAGGATTTTTCCATCGGCAGATACAGGATGGATAGAAATTCCGCCAGCGTGGTTTCAAAGAGGTTATGCTTGTCCAGCATCTCGTTGAAGCGCTCCTGGTAAAAACGCGTCAGTCCCAGCGGCGGAATCTTCAGGTATTGGCGAAGTTCTTTTTCATAGACTTCACTGAGCGCCCGGAAGACTTCCTGATCCAGATTGTCGAAGTTGTAGGCTTCCGTGCGCTTGCCGATCCGGGCGGCTTTTTCCATGAGATGGTTCTGGATCTGCATGGCCGCTTCAAAGCCGGATCCGGCCATCTTCAGAAAAATCTCCGGCAGCGCGTTCATCGTATTGGCGGTGGCCGAAGCCGATTCCGGCTCGTTCATCATTCGGGAGAAGGATTTGAAGAGATTCAGGCTGGTTTCGAGCTGCTGCGTGAAACGGTTTTGCACGGCGGTTTGCGTTTTCAGCGTTGTGTCCGAATTGGGCGGAAGGGTTTTGGCCAGGTTGAGCCACATATCCGCGGCGGTTTTCAACCACGGAAAAACGGACGATTCGTGAAAGGGGAAGGGGTTGCCTGCGTCAGCCATGATAACCTCTTTTCGGAGCCGCGCTCCTGAAGGGATTGTTGGGTTCCCTTCGGGCAGGCCCGCGGTTTTTTTGTAATCTATCCGCCGGTGTTTGTCAATCGGTTTCGGCCGCCGGCCCCTGTTCCAGGAGCAAAGGCCAGGGGAGCGTCGGAAAAACGTTGTTGAGCGGATGGTCGTCCTCCACGAAGTGATGCTCCAGGCGCGCGAATGTTTTTTCGGCGATGGCTTTAACGGCCTGGGGAGGGACAACATCGTCCCGGGTTCCGTGATACAGGACCGTCGGAATTTGAAGTTTCTGCCGGACGGCCTGTTCAAATCCTTCAATGGTCAGGGCGGGGGCAAGCAGAATCAGCTTTCGAATCATTGGTTCGCTGTCCAGCGCAAAGCGGGCCGCCATCAGGCCTCCGTAGCTGGATCCCACCAGAATCAAATTGGTTTTGCCCTCAAGAACCTTTTTGAGCTTTTGCATTCGGGCCGCGAGGCTGCCCGTGTAATCCTCAATGATCATTTCCGGAAACACTTTTCGGAAGTACTGAGCTTTGTTTCCCTGGGAAGTGCTTTCCAGACCGTGAATAAAAACCAGCGTGTTTTTCATGGACATCCTTTCCGGCGGTGAGGCGAATTTCATTTTGACGTTGCCCGGATTATGCCATTGTGTTAAATCGTGCGCAACTTTATTTTGAAGGAGAACCTTATGGCTCTGGTATTGCCTTTTCAAGCGGTTCGTCCGCCGGCGAAATATGCGTCACAGGTGGCGGCGCTGCCTTATGACGTGATGACGAGGGAAGAGGGGCAAAAAGCAACGATCGGCCGGCCGCTAAGCTTCATGCATGTGGAGAAATCCGAGATCGACGTGCCGGACGGCACGCGTCCGGATGACCCGGTGATCTATGAGACGGCGAAACACAACTTTGCGAGGCTGCGGGAAGAAGGGATTCTGATTCAGGACCCGTTTCCCCGCTATTACATCTATCGCCAGAAGATGGGGGCTCATGTGCAGACGGGCATTGTCGGTGTCATGAGCGCCGCGGAATATGACGAAGGAAAAATCAAGAAGCACGAACTGACCCGTCAGGACAAGGAGGACGACCGCATTCGCCACGTCGATCAGGTCAACGCGCAGACCGGTCCCGTATTCATCAGCTACCGGACGCGCCCCGGTTTAAACGAGATCGTGGAAAAGATCACCGCCGGCCGGCCGGAATATGATTTCACCGCCGAAGATGGCGTGTCCCACACTGCGTGGGTCGTCGCGGATCAGGCGCAGATGGAAGCCATTCGGCTGGAGTTTGATCGGGTTGCCGCCCTGTACATTGCCGACGGACATCACCGCGCCGCCGCAGGAGCCACGATCGCCCGCCGTCGCCGCAAGCCCTCACAGCCGCAGGAATCGGACCGTGTGCTGGCGGTGTTCTTTCCCCATGATCAACTGAAGGTCATGGATTACAACCGGGCCGTGAAGGATCTGCGCGGCCTTTCCACCGAAGCGTTTCTGGAAAAAATTTCCGCTTCGTTTACCGTGACGAAGGGGTTTAACGAAAAATCCCCGCAGCGCCTGCATGATTTCGGAATGCATCTGGGCGGCGCGTGGTACTGCCTCACGATTAAAGAAGGCGCCTATGACGCGAACGATCCGGTGGCCAGCCTCGATGCGGCCATATTGCAGGACCATCTGCTGGCGCCGGTTCTGGGCATTGCCGATCCGCGAACCGACGACCGGATCAAATTCATCGGCGGGATTCGGGGGATGGCGGAGCTCGAGAAACTGGTGAATCAGGACGGCTTCGCCGTGGCTTTTTCGCTTCATCCCACAACGATGGAGCAGATCATGAACGTGGCGGACGCAGGGGCGATCATGCCCCCCAAGTCCACCTGGTTTGAGCCCAAGCTGCGCAGCGGTTTATTTGTTCACTCCCTGGAGTAGG
>JAQVQT010000035.1:0-5467 GCA_028701435.1 Smithellaceae bacterium
GGGATTTTATCAAATGACCCTGAAGCGCTTCGCGGATGAATTGGGAAACACACTTCGGTTTTCCCGCTTTCATTTCCGAAAGCGCTGGGGCATCGACGAGGATCTCTACATTAAAAGCATTGAAAAAAACATGGCGTATCTGGCCCGGGTGGTCACTCTGCACAGGGAGAATTACGCGGATCACCTGCGCAGGTACGCCCGCATGAAGGAAGAATGAATATCTTTAATGAGGATGGAGGATAAAAAATGAAAAAGATCGTAAGTCTGCTCACGATACTGTTGCTCTCGGCGGGGATTTGCTTTGTCGCCCAAGCGGAAGACTCTCTGCAAAACATTAAGAAAAGCGGCGTTTTACGGGCCGGCGTCAAGGATCTGACCCCGAGCTTCGCGCTGGCTGACATCAAGACGGGGGAAATCAGCGGGTATGACGTTGATTTTGTCCGGGCGATTGCCCGCAGGCTTGGTGTCCGTCTGGAGATCACGCCTTTCGGCGGAGAGGAAAATGAACGGATTGACTCCCTGAGGGAGGGCAGGGTCGATATCGTCGCGGCCACCATGACGAAAACGAAGGAAAGAGAAAAGTTCATCGACTTCAGCCATACGTATTTTGTCACGGCCCAGAAGTTTCTGGTGCACAAAGGCACCGTGCAGCGGCTGAGCGATCTGAAAAAGAAGAAGATCGGGACCGTGGATCAGACCACTTCGGTGGAGAATCTCCGCAAATCCATCCCCTCGGCTTCGATCGTGCTTTTCAACGGCTATGTTCCGGCTTTTCTGGCGCTGCAGAACAGGGAAATCTTTGCCGTTTCGACGGATGAGGCCATCCTGGCCGGCATTTTGACAAAAGCCGATAAAGGCGTATTTGAAATTCCGAAAGTCAGCATTTCCAGAGAGCCCTATGGTCTGGGAGTGCGCAAAGGCCATACCTCCTTTTTGCGTTTTGTCAATCAGACGCTTCTGGAGATGGAGCGAAGCGGCGAAGCCAAAAGAATTTTTGACAAATGGTTCGGGCCGGAAAGCGAAGCCCCCCTGGAGAGGACGTTCAGGATCACCGCAAAATAAAGAATAACCCCTCCGCGGCGGGAGCGGGCACCGCGGGGGCTCAGCGGCTGTTTTCCAGGGCGGTCATCTTGGCGATTCTTCGTTCATGACGGCCGCCTTCGAATGTTGTGTCCAGAAATTTTCCGATCATTTCCTCGACCGGCGCGGCGTAGCGTATTCTTCCGCCAAAGGCGATGAAATTGGCGTTATTGTGGGCCCTGGCCATCTCGGCGCTGAACAAATCGCACACAAGCGCGCAGCGGATGCCGGCGATTTTGTTGGCGGCGATCGAAACGCCGATGCCCGTGCCGCAAAGCAGGATGCCGAATTCATAGCCGCCTTTGAGGAATTCATGACAGGCGGCCGCGGCCATGTCCGGATAATCGACGGATTGGCTGCCCTTGGTTCCAAGATCGGTGACCTCAAAATTTTTCTTCTGCAAAAAGGCAACGATTCTCTCTTTCAGATCAACTGCTCCGTGATCGCAGGCGATGACGATTTTTTTCATGGGCACCCCTTCCTGAACATCGATGTTGATTCTTTCTACAAGATGACGCGGGATGTCAACAAAAAATCTTTACATCAGCATCCATTTTGCGTAGAAAAACGCCATGCGGGAATTATTAAACCGGTATCACCATTATTTGCTGATCGAGAAAGGGGCGTCCGGCAATACGCTGGAAGCGTATGGACGCGATTTGAAACGCTATTTGACTTTCCTCGAGCAAAGAGGGATCTCCGACGCGCGGTCGGTCGCCCCTCAGACGGTGGTGGATTTTCTTGTGCAAATCAAATCGGAAGGGCTTTCGGCCAATTCAATGAACCGGGCCCTTGCGGCTCTTCGCGGTTTTTATAACTACCTGCTGCAGGAAAGAGTTCTGGAGGAATCACCGCTCGCGCATATCGAACTGGCCAAAGTCTGGATGCGTCTGCCCGATACGGTAAGCCAGGAAGAGATGAACCGAATCCTGTCGGGACCGGAGGATTCGACGCCGTCGGGTCTGCGGGACCGGGCGATGCTGGAGCTGCTTTACGCGACGGGACTTCGCGTCACGGAGCTGATCAGTCTTTCCATGAACAGCATCAACTGGCAGGTTGGTTTTCTGGTGGTGATGGGGAAGGGCGGCAAGGAGCGGGTTGTGCCCGTCGGCAAGACGGCCTATGACTTTGTGCGGCGCTACGTGGATGAAGCCAGACCGAAGTTCGTCCGGTCCAAAACGACGGAGGTTTTGTTTCTGAACCGCTTCGGCCGGGCCTTTACGCGCCAGGGGCTCTGGAAAATTATCGTGGGTTACGCGCAAAAAGCGGGCTTGCAAAAAAATGTGCATCCGCATACATTTCGGCATTCCTTTGCTTCCCATCTGCTGGAAGGAGGGGCGGATTTGCGCGCGGTGCAGGTGATGCTGGGCCATTCGGACATTTCGACGACGCAGATTTACACGCATGTCACCCGGGAACGCCTGAAAGAGATTCACCGGAAATATCACCCAAGAGGCTGAAGATTTGCGGCAACCAACAGGGCATACAATCGGATTCGGCAAAATCATTCCGGCCGTTGCGGCGGGGACCGTGGCGCTGGTTTTGTTTTTTCTCGTGGTGTTTTATCCCCAGGCCTTCCGGACAGCGGGCTTTTATTTTCAAAGAGGGGTCAACACTTTTTCCTACTACGTTCTGGGCGCCGCGCCACATTTTTATTACCTGGAAATGGAAAAAAACGCCGATGATTTTCGCGTCAAAGCAGGCGAAACCCTCCAGGTTACCTATCGCGATGAATTCGTGATCAAATCCGCGGCCAGCGATGATCTCAGCGGAAAATCGGTGACGGTGATCATGGAGGGGACGGGGGGCAAAGGCAATGCCATCGGTGTCCTGTTTCGCGGGATTGAACTGGTGGACAACCTTCTCACCAGCGGAGTGATTCCCAAAGGGACTGAGGCCGCCGGCGTTTATCAGATTGTCGTCTATGCCGCGCGGGACAAAATCGCCGTTGTGCCGGTCCACGTGGTCATTACGCCCCAGGACTGGCTGAGGTTCGCAAAGAACCGCGGCAATTCACGCGAACAGGAGGAGTACCTGAAGAAGGTGGCTGCCCGGAACCGCGAAGACGCAGGGGTGCGCAAAATTCTTGCCGGCCTGTATCTTCAGCAAAACCGCATCGAGGAAGCCGCGAAACTGTATGAAGAAATTTTGCGCATCAGTCCCGGCGATGTTCTGGCGATGAAGGAATTGGCCCGCTTACGTGTGCAGCTCGGCCAAGACGACCGCGCCATCGATCTTTTGTCCCGGTTAACGGGGGTCCAAACGGAGGATGCCGAAGCCCATGCCATGCTCGGAGCCGCCTACGGGCGCAAAAATTTGTGGCCCCAGGCGGTGGAAAGCTACGCCCGGGCCGTCAAAATTGATCCGGAAAATGCTCCGGTGAGGCTTTTACTGGCCCAAGCCTACGAGAAGTCCCGCCGGAACGACGCGGCGGTTGAGCAATACCGCTGGGTCATCAGCCATTCGCCTGATGCCGCCCCGGCCTGGCGGGCAATGGGCGATATGCATTTGAGAAGCGGGCAATACGCGCAGGCCATCGAGAGCTATACGCGCGTTCTGGCCGGCCATCCGAAAGACGCGGCGGCGCATGCCAATCTGGCCACGGCATACGCCGCGCTGGGCAAAGCGAAGGAGGAAATGGAGCATCTGCAGAAGGCCGCGGCCCTGTCGCCCAACGAACCGGTGATTCGCTTCAATCTTGCCGCCGCCTACGAAAAAAGACAAAGGACGCCCGAAGCCATTCGGGAATACGCACGGGTTCTGAAAAGCAATCCGGATGACGCCGACGCGCTCGCGCGTCTGGCGGACCTGACCTATCAAAGCAAACAATACGACCAGGCCGTCCGTCATTACGAAAAACTGTCGCGGATTCATCCGCGGCAGGCGTCTGTATTTGCCAGGCTGGGATTTGCCCGCGGCGAACTGAAGCAATACGCCGCATCCGCCGAAGATTACGAAAAGGCTCTCCGGCTGGGGGCAAAAGATCAGACCCTGTATTACAACCTGGCTTACACCTACACGAAGCTGGGCAGGGAAAAGGACGCCGTCCGCTACTATGAAAAAATATCGCCTCAGAATAAAAAAACGCTGAGCATTCTTGCCGACCATTATCTGAAAGAGAAGCAATACGCCCAAGCCATCAAAAATTATCAGAAAATATTGAAGCTGGAGCCCAAAAAGGCATCTTCCTGGGCCGCGCTGGGGTATGCCTGGCTGGCTTCCGGAAACCCGGATAAGGCCATTGAAAATTATTTGCAGGCTCTGAAATACGAACGCGAGGATGACGAGATCTATGCCAATCTGGGCATCGCCTATGAGAAAAAAGGGCTTTACCCTGAAGCGCTGAAAGCTTATAGAAGCGCCTACGAGATCAATCCGGAAACGCGGGTGGCATCCCGGATTCCGAGGCTGCGCATTCAACTTTTGCATAAAAAAGACAGCAGAGGGAGCGAGTCATGAAGCAGGTGAAACTGAATTCTCACACGATCGGCGGCAAGGCCGGGTTGATTTTGATCGCCGGCCCCTGTGTCCTCGAAAATGAAGCGGCGGCGATGGACATTGCCGCCTATCTGAAAAACCTGACGGACAGACTGGAGATTCCCTTCGTCTTTAAAGCGTCCTACGACAAGGCCAACCGGACGTCGGTTGCCGCTTACCGCGGGCCGGGCGCCCGCGCGGGACTGAAGATTTTAAAAAACATTCGGGAAAAAATCGGTGTGCCGGTTCTTTCCGATGTGCACCGGTTTGAAGAAATTGACGAGGCGGCGGAGGTTCTGGATGTGATGCAGGTGCCCGCGTTTCTTTGCCGGCAGACGGATTTTGTCGTGGAGGTCGCGAAAAAGGCGAAGATCGTGAATGTGAAAAAAGGGCAGTTCCTTGCGCCCTGGGACGTCGCCAACATCATCGGGAAGATACAGTCGGCCGGCAATGAAAATATTCTGATCACCGAACGCGGCGCATCCTTCGGGTACAACAATCTGGTGTTCGATGTCCGCGCCCTGCCGATCATGCGAGCGATGGGATATCCGGTCATTTTTGACGCCACGCATTCGGTGCAGTTGCCGGGCGGCATGGGAACCTCGTCCGGCGGCCAGCGGGACATGGTTCCCTACCTGGCGCGGGCGGCCGTCGCGGCGGGCGTGGACGGCATTTTCATGGAAGTCCATCCCGATCCTGATAAAGCGCTTTGCGACGGCGCCAATTCGCTTTATCTGCATTCGCTCGAAGAACTGCTGACGACGTTGAAAAAGATCGATGGAATAACGAAAAGGCTGAAGGCTGAAGACTGAAGGGTGGATAGTCAAAAGTGTATGGTTGTAAGGAACGGTTTGAAACCGTTCCTTACGAAAGCGTAGGTCAGGGGTATTTGTAGGGAACGGTCGCGACC
>JAQVQT010000035.1:5567-13256 GCA_028701435.1 Smithellaceae bacterium
TAACGAAAAGGCTGAAGGCTGAAGACTGAAGGGTGGATAGTCAAAAGTGTATGGTTGTAAGGAACGGTTTGAAACCGTTCCTTACGAAAGCGTAGGTCAGGGGTATTTGTAGGGAACGGTCGCGACCACCCTTACGGGTGGCAAGACCGTTTCCTACGGGGCATAGGCGAAGGTGAGGAGCGATGAGTAAATTGTAGGGCGGGTAAAAAATTCACAGGCTGTTGCCCGAGATATCACTTTGAGCGGCCATAGAGAGGGTTTTGTTATATAAATCTTGGCGAAGCGAAAGATCAGCAATGACAACTGTTTGAGCCGAAGGCGAGTTTTGTCATTGCCTTACGCGAGCCTTAGATTTATACAAAATACTCTCTGGCAAGCGAAAAGGGTATTAGGGAAACAAGCCGTTTACTCCCGCCGTGATGAACGGTGGATGGTAGTGAGGGCGAATGAAAAAGAAGATACGGGGAAAGCTTGAAAAGATAAAGATGCTGATTCTGGATGTGGACGGGGTGATGACGGACGGCAGGATCATTATGGACAGCGACGGGCGGGAGATGAAAAACTTCTATGTCCGCGACGGGCACGGTCTGGTTATGCTTCAGCGCCACGGCATTCGCGTTGCGATTCTGACCGGCAGGACTTCTTTGGTGGTGGATCATCGGGCGCGCGATTTAAAAATTACGGAAGTGTATCAGGGGGCATTGAACAAAAAGGAAGTGTATGCCCGGATGCTCAAGAAAAACAGCCTGACGTCGGAACAAATCGCTTATCTGGGCGACGATATTGTGGACATTCCCGTCCTGAAGCAGGTTGGCTTCTCCGCGGCGGTGGCGGACGCGATGGATGAGGTGAAGAAGCATGTCGATTATGTGACGGTTTGCCGCGGCGGACAGGGGGCGGTAAGGGAAATCTGCGAAATGCTGCTTACAGCGCAGGGCTTCTGGCCGGAAGTTGCCGGGCGCTACGATTTTGCCGGACCCGAATAGCTTTACACGGGAGAAGGCGGGTGATATACAAAACCATGGGGTTTTCAAAGAAAGCAAAAATCGCGGCGATCACGCTGATGGTTCTTGTGCTTGCTGGAGCGGTGCTGTACGCTTTTCTGCGGGCGCCGGGCGGCAAAAAAGAGAATCTGGTCAAGATTCTGCCTGACGAAGCGGATGTTCGCATTGCGGATTTCTTTTATACGGAAGTCGGCAAGGACGATCTCCGCTGGGAAGTAAAGGCGAAAACCGCCCAGTATCAGAAAAAGCGGAATCTGGCCCTGTTTGATCAGGTGCAGATGAAACTGATCACCCAAAAAGGCAGGACCTTTGTGATGACGGGCGACACAGGCGAGATGCGGACGGATACCAAAGATGTCGAAATCCGCGGCCACGTGGTGGTCACGGCCGATACGGGGGAAAAATTTTTCACCGATGTTTTGCGATATAACGACGTCCGGAAAAAAATTTATACGGACGCTCCCGTCCGGATGGAAACGAGCCGAATGAAAATTCAGGGAGTCGGCCTTTCCATTCTGATGGACAAAGGAGAACTTGCGCTTGCTTCGGGAGTCAAAGCGAAAATTTACTGATGAGGGCCATGCATGTCGATAAAAAAGATCGGTCTGATCGTGTTGGGGCTTCTGCTCGTCTTGAATAGTCAGGCGTGGGCGCAGGCCGGTGGTGGACCAAAAAATCCGCTGCGCAAAAACGAGCCGATTCAGATTGTTTCCGATAAAATGGAAGCGTTTCAGACCAGCCGAATGGTGGTGTTTTCCGGCAATGCCGTGGCGCAGCAGGGGGATGTCCGAATCCAGGCGGACCGTTTGTCGATTTACTATAAGGAGTCCGGTGATTCGAAAGGAAAAAAGGTCGATCCGGGCATGGAGCAGGCGGGAGACCTTGAAAAAATTGTGGCAAGCGGTCATGTGGTGATTACGCAAAAAGATGTGCTGGCCACGGGAAATGAAGCGGTTTATTATCAGGACACCGCCCGGTTTGTCATGACGGGAAATCCCGTCCTGCAGCAGGAAAAAAGCGTGATCAAGGGTTGCAGGGTCATCATTCAGGTCGATGAGAACCGGGGAAGAGTGGAGCAGTGCGCCGACGAAAATTCGGGAAGGGTTACGGCGATCATCCACCCGCGGAAACAAAAATAATCGGACGGACGCCCCACGGGCGCCCCGGGATGAAAGATGAGTCATTTATCGGCCAGGGGACTGGTCAAAATTTACAACAAAAGAAAAGTGGTCAACCGCATTGACCTGGCGATTTCACCGGGGGAAGTGGTCGGACTCCTGGGACCGAACGGCGCCGGAAAAACAACCACCTTTTATATGATGGTCGGGCTGGTCAAGCCTGACGGCGGTGAAATCTTTCTGGATGACGAGGAGATCAGCGCCTATCCCATGTACAAAAGGGCGCGCAAGGGGCTGAATTATCTTCCGCAGGAACCGTCGATTTTCCGCAAACTCACCGTCGAGGAAAACATTCTGGCGATTCTGGAGACGCTGGAGATCAGCGAAGAGGACCGGCGGCAACGGCTGGGGGAACTTTTAGGCGAGTTGGACCTGACGGCTCTGGCGAAAAACCACGCCTATTCCCTGTCCGGCGGCGAAAGAAGAAGGGTGGAGATCACCCGGGCGCTGGTGACGCAGCCGAAATACATCCTGCTGGACGAGCCTTTTGCCGGCATTGATCCGCTGGCGGTGGCCGATATTCAGAAGATTATCGAAAAGCTGAAAAATAAAGGGATTGGGATCATCATCTCCGATCACAATGTCCGGGAAACGCTGGCCTGCTGCGACCGGGCGTATATCATCAATGAGGGCGCCATTCTGGTTCAGGGCCAGCCGGATGTCATTGCCCAGAGTGAACTGGCCAAAAAATTTTATTTCGGCGAGGATTTCAGTTTGTAGCGCCAAACGGATGCGCAATTTTCAATCATGGCTTTTGAATTACGACAAAATCTGAAGCTGTCCCAGCAGCTGATCATGACGCCCCAGCTCCAGCAGGCGATCAAGCTCCTGATTCTTTCGCGTCAGGAGCTGGTGGATACGATCAACCAGGAGATGGAGGAAAACCCCCTGCTGGAAGAGGCGGCGCCGGACGAGGCCAGCGCCGAGGAAATACGCGCGGAAGTCGAAGAGGACGTTCAGTCCATTGAGAAGGAAGAAAGCAAGATTCCGGAGCACACCGCCGAACTGACCGGCGAAGGGGACGGGCGCGAAGAATTCGACTGGAATAATTATCTGGAAGACTACGGTCCGGTGGGTGTTTCCTATGACCGGGCCGAGGGCGACGCCCCGACACTGGACAACGTCCTGACGGAAAGCCCCTCGCTGACCGAGCATCTCATGTGGCAGATGAAGCTCTCCCCCTTCAACGGGGAAGAGGTGCGCGTCGGAGAGCAGATCATCGGCAATCTGGATTCCAACGGTTATCTTCGCGCCACCGTGGAGGAAATCGCCCGTCTGGAAAACGTCGCCGAAGAGTTCGTGGAAAAAGTTCTGAAAAAGGTCCAGGAATTTGATCCCTCGGGCGTGGCCGCCCGCAATCTTCAGGAATGTCTTCTGATTCAGGCCGGCATGTTCGCCCGGGAAAATCCGCTCGTCGAAACCATTATTCGGGAGCATCTCAAGGAACTGGAGCTGAAGAATTATCTTCAGATTGCCCGCAGGCTGAAAGTTCCCCTGAAGGAAGTGGAAATGGCCGTTTTGCTGATCAGCAAAATGGACCCCAAACCGGGCGCCGTCTATTCGGAAGAAAAGGTCCAATCCATCATTCCCGACGTTTATGTGGTCAAATCGGGAGACGACTACAAGATTGTTCTCAATGATGACGGATTGCCGCGGTTGCGAATCAGCAATTTTTACCGTGAAATTATGGGCGGCGTTGGAGGGCAGGACTCCGCGGAAAAAGAAAACGGCAGGAAGTATATTCGGGAAAAGGTGCAGTCGGCGACCTGGCTGATCAAAAGTATTCAGCAGAGGCAGAAAACCATTTACAAGGTCGCCGAAAGCATCGTGAAACATCAGAAGGAATTCTTTGACAAAGGCATTGACTATTTGAAGCCGCTGGTGCTGCGGAATATCGCCGACGATGTGGAAATGCACGAATCGACGATCAGCCGGGTGGTCACGAACAAGTACATGCATTCACATCGCGGCATCTTTGAAATGAAATATTTTTTCGGCAGCTCCATTCAAAGAACGTCCGGGGAAAATATCGCCTCCAAAAGCGTCAAGGAGGAGATTCGGCAGATTATCAGCAGAGAAGACCCGAAAAAACCCTACAGCGATTGTGAAATTGTAAAGCTGCTGAAGGCCAGAAATATCGATATCGCCAGGAGAACCGTTGCCAAATATCGCGAAATGACTGGTATTTTGCCGTCGTCGAAACGGAAAAAATATTTTTAAGCAGACGGTTTGAAATAGGGATATAATCAAAACCATCAGTAAAATTCCGGTTGACATTTGGTTTCGTCGCCACTATACGACTAACCTTTGTTGCCGGCCGTGAAGGCGTGTTTTGAATGTTTTTGAACGGCCTAAACTCAGGAGGGAGGAAAAAGTATGAATATTTCGGTAACTTTCAGAACGGGCGAAGGTGAGAATTGGCAAAAAGCCTATGCGGAGGAAAAGATTGCCAGATTGAAAAAATATCTCGATGTGCCTGCCGAAGTCCATATGATCCTTTCCACGGAAAAGTTTCGCAATGTTGTGGAAATCAACCTGACCGCCAACGGATGGAATGTAAACGCAAAAGAAGAAGCCAAGGACATGCACCTGGCCGTGGACAGTTGTATCGTAAAAATTGAAAAACAGCTCAAAAAGCAGAAAGAAAAAAACAGGCAGCACAAGCCCAAGAGCATCCGTCACCCCGGTGTAAAAAGCCTGGAAGGCTCGGAGGAGGATGATGCCGCCTCCAAAGTAGTCGAGACCCGCAAGATCATTCTAAAGCCCATGTCGCTGGAGGAAGCGGTTCTCGAATTGGAGAGCGGCAAGGCGCGTTTTCTGATCTATCGGGATACGGCTTCGGAAAAAGTGAGCCTGGTGCACCGTCTGGACGACGGCAAGTTCGCCCACATTGAAACGAACAGCTAATTTACGGAAGTACCGATCTCGGACCTGCGGCACAAAAATGCCCTGCCCCATCAGGATGATGGACGTATGAGACATCAGAACAGCGTCCCGGATTTCAAAGTCAGGTGTTGCGCATGCGACTGGATCAAATCTTTAAAATGGAATTTCTCAACGAAAACCTCCTGTCCGACACCAAGGAAGGCGTGCTTGCGGAATTGATCAATATTCTGATCGAGAGCGGCCTGAAGATTGACCGGGCCAAGGCGATCGATGTGCTGCAGCAGCGGGAAAAACTGGGTTCAACGGGCATCGGCGACGGCGTGGCCATTCCTCACGGCAAAGTTTCCGAACTGCAGGACATGGTGATCGCCTTCGGACGGAGCCGCCGGGGAATTGCCTTTAACGCCATCGACGGGAAGCCGGTCCAGCTCTTTTTTCTGCTTCTGGCGCCGGAGCATTCCACGGGGCAGCATTTGAAGGCCCTGGCCAGAATTTCCAAGATGTTAAAGACCCCCAACTTTCGAAAAATGCTGATCGATGCGAACACCAAAAACGATTTGTACAAAGCCATCGTTGAGCAGGACGCATCCTGTCCCCTGTAGCCGGGCCTCACGGCATCGGGAGAAGACAACCGGGGAACTGTTTCAGGACCGTCTGCCTTATCTGGGCCTTCGAAAGATTCCCGGCCCGCAACATCACAAGATCCGTTTTCCCGGCTGCTCCCCCCAGTGCTTGCGCAGTCTGTCCGCTGCTCCAAGGCAAGAAGGCGCGATTCTTCTTTTCCCGCCCCGGACGACAAAAAACCTCCTGGCGCTTTCCGCGCCGTCCCGCGAGGAATATTTTTCCCGAATGGCCGGGTGCCGGCCGGCGTTGCTGATTTTTTCCCAAAGCGCGTCTCTGCACGTTTCGCTCAGAAAGCAGATGCAAGGCCGTTGTCTTCCCGCGGCCGCTTCCCCGCTTCATGAAAGCCTGCTGGCCAGCCGGATCCGCTCGATCCTCCGCGAAAAAATTCATCAATGCGTGACGATGCACGGCGTTGCGCTGGCCTGCGGGGACCGGGGCGTTCTCCTTACCGGACCCAGCGGCATCGGCAAAACGACAGCCGCGCTTGCGGCCGTCCGCAAAGGCTGTTTCTGGATCGCCGACGACCTGGCCGTGATCAAAAATGTTCAGGGCCGGCTGATGATTTCCGGTCACCCGAGAATTCAAAAATATGTGACCACGCAGGAAACCGGCATCACCTCTGTGGACCGGCTGTTGCCGAAGCCGTCTATGAAAAAAAAGGCGGAGCTTGCCTTCGTCATCGATGTCTTCCAAACCGACAGGGAGGGAATTTTCAGGCCCATAGAGACCCGAATCCTGGGAAAAAGTCTGCCGCTTGTCCGGGTGGGCATTTACCGGACTGGATATTTGCGCCGGAATCTGTTAAGCAGAGCCATACAAAAACTGAACGAGGTCGGATAATTGAAAAATCTCCAGGTGGTGATCATTACGGGATTGTCCGGTTCCGGCAAGAGCACCGCGCTCCGGGCGTTGGAAGACATCGGTTTTTTTTGCGTGGACAACCTTCCGGTCGTGCTGCTGCCCAAGTTTCTGTCCATTACGCTCGAATCTTCTCCGCAGATCAAACAGGTGGCGCTGGTCATGGATTTGCGGCAGAAAAGCTTTCTGGAAAAGTATCAGCGCATCTTTGAACGCCTGAAGGAAAAGGGCTACCGGATCAAAATTCTGTTTCTGGAAGCCGGGGAAGAGTCTCTGCTGCGACGTTTCAGCGAAACAAGGCGCAGCCATCCGCTCTCCGAAAAGCGTTCCATCATGGAAGGCATTCAGGCGGAAATAAAAAAGCTGGCTACCCTGCGGCAAATGGCCGACACCGTCATCGACACCACGACGTCCAATGTGCATCAGCTCAAAGACACGGTTCAAAAGCAGTTTTTGCCTTCTTCCACCCGGACGAAAATGATGATCAGCGTCATGTCTTTCGGCTACCGGTATGGCCTGCCGGCCGACGCGGACCTGGCGATTGACGTGAGATTTTTGCCCAATCCCTTTTATGTTGAAAAGTTAAAAAACATGAACGGCCATCACCGGGATGTGGAAAAGTACGTTTTGAACAACGAGGAATGTAAAACCTTCATCGGCAAAGCGGCCGACATGCTGAACTTCATCATTCCGCTTTATGAAAAAGAAGGAAAGGTGCGGCTGAATATCGCATTCGGATGCACGGGCGGCAAGCATCGGTCCGTCGTCATGGCCAATCAGTTCAGCCTGTTTTTCCAGAAGCGGAAGTTCATCGTTCACACCACCCACCGCGACATCAACAAAAGCTGAAGACCGGCGTGTCTCGTTGCTCGTCGTTCGTCGTTCGTATCTCGTATCTCGAAGATCCGGATCAGC
Source organism: Smithellaceae bacterium (assembly GCA_028701435.1). Taxonomy (GTDB): domain Bacteria; phylum Desulfobacterota; class Syntrophia; order Syntrophales; family Smithellaceae; genus UBA8904. The sequence goes on from JAQVQT010000035.1 coordinate 13,033, forward strand.
AAGTCTGAAACTAAGGCGACGAACGACGAACGACGAGATGCGAGCTACGATCGACGATCTTTGTCAAAACGCCATCTTCTTCATCACATTGTCTTCAATCCAGTGCGGGTCCCACCATTCCTGCGGGTTGACAAACTCTCCGCCGGCCAGAATGCTGAAATGCAGATGATCGCCGCCGGCCAGTCCGCTCAATCCGGAAACGCCGATTTTCTCCTCTTTTTTGA
>JAQVQT010000233.1 GCA_028701435.1 Smithellaceae bacterium
CCCTGTACTTCATGGCAAACATATGGTCGGTAAAATGCTGGCCGAACCCCAGTTTTTTTTCGTCCGGTTTGGGCTTCAGGTACTTGGGTAGCGCTTTGATAATTTTTATTTTCATAGGACCCTCTTGACAAAAAGATTCCGGCCATTCGGGGCCGGCTGCGTTTTTTTCATAGCACTAAACGATGTTCCGATCAAGGCTTCGATACTGAATCGCCTCGGCGACATGCGCGGCTTCGATCTTTTCGGCGCCGTCCAGATCGGCGATGGTGCGCGACACTTTCAGAATGCGGTTCATGGCGCGGGCGGAAAGGCCCAGTTTTTCGACGGCCATTTCCATGAGTTGATGCGACTCTTCATCGATGGGGCAGAACAACCGGATTTGTTTTTCCGTCATACGGGCATTGGCCGGGATGGCCGCGCCGCCGAATCGCTCCTTCTGGCGATGGCGCGCCCCGACCACGCGCTGTCTCACTTCGGCGGAGGATTCATTAGCCTCTTTCCCCGTCAACGCCCGGTACTGGACGGACGGCACTTCAACGTGCAAGTCGATGCGGTCCAGCAAAGGACCGGATATCTTTGCCTGATACTGCCGGATCTGCTGAGGGGAACAGCGGCAGCGGCGGACCCGGTCCCCGAAATAGCCGCACGGGCAGGGATTCATCGCGGCGATCAGCATGAATTTCGCCGGAAAGGCCGTCGTCACGGCCGAACGGGTAATCGTAATCGTCCCCTCTTCCAGCGGCTGACGAAGCGCCTCCAGCGCGTTTCGTTTGAACTCCGGAAGTTCATCCAAAAAGAGCACGCCCAGATGGGCCAGCGATATTTCTCCGGGATGCGGCATCTGACCGCCGCCGACCAGCCCCACGTCGGAAATGGTATGATGCGGTGAACGAAAGGGACGGGCGGCAATCAGCGTTTCCCCCGCGCTCAAGAGGCCCGCCACGGAAAAAACCTTGGTGACCTCGATGGCTTCTTCAAAAGAAAGATCGGGCAGAATGGTGGGCAGCCTTCGGGCCAGCATGCTTTTGCCGGAGCCCGGGGGGCCGATCATCAGGACATTGTGAGAACCTGCCGCGGCGATCTCCAATGCCCGGAGCGCCAGCTTCTGGCCTTTGATTTCGGAAAAATCGATATCATAGCGCCGGTTGACCTGAAAAAGAAGGTCGGCATTCAAACCAAGCGGCTCGATTTTTTTCCTGTCGGCCAGAAACTCGACAACGTCGGGAAGCGACCGAACGCCGTATACGCAAATGCCTTCCACCATGGCCGCTTCCGCGGCGTTTTCTTCGGGAACAAAAACGGAGCGCATCCCCGACTCCCTGGCTTTGAAAGCGGCGGGCAGCACACCCCGCACTCCCTTGATGCTGCCGTCCAGCGACAACTCCCCGATAAAAAAGCATCCGTCCAGGGCGGCTTCCTCAATCAACGCCTCCGCGGCTAGAATGCCCACCGCGATCGGCAGATCAAATCCGGTCCCCTCTTTGCGAATATCGGCGGGCGCCAGATTCACCGTCACATGGTCGCGCGGAAAAGCGTAGCCGGAATTTTTTATGGCGGCCTTGATCCGGTCCCGGCTTTCCTTGACCGAAGCGTCCGGCAGGCCGACCGTGGCAAACTGCGGCAGACCCTGGGAGACATCCACTTCCACCGTAACAGGATAGGATTCCATGCCGATCACGCTCATGCTCTGCACTTTAACAAACACTTTTTTTCTCCGGGGAGGAATTCGCGGCGCAAATACTAGCTAATCCATTCATTTATATCAAGATTTTAATTTGTTAAAAATTTTTTTCGTCATTCTTGACTCGGTCAAGGCGCTGTGCTAGGGTTCGCTGAAACTGATTGGATCCAGAAAACATCAACCATCGTAAAGTCCTTTGCCGCCATGAAGAAATTATCTCATATCAACGATGCAGGTCAGGTTCAAATGGTGGATGTGACGGACAAAGCCCAGACAGCCCGAAAAGCGAAAGCCCGCGGTCAGGTGACCATGAAAAGCGCCACGCTGAAGCTTCTGGCAGAGGGCCGAATGGCCAAGGGCAACGTGCTGACAGCCGCCAAACTCGCGGGGATTCTGGCAGCCAAAAAAACCGGCGATCTCATTCCGCTGTGTCATCCCCTGGGGCTGACCGGCGTGGACATCGCTTTTGTCATCGACCGAAAAAATGCACGGGTGGTCATCGAATCCCAGGCGCAGACGGTCGGACAAACCGGCGTGGAAATGGAAGCGCTGACCGCCGTGAGCGTCGCCGCGCTGACCATCTATGACATGTGCAAAGCCGTGGACCGGGAAATGGTCATCGGCGATATTCTGCTTCTGGAAAAATCCGGCGGCAAAAGCGGCGCCTTCGTCAGAAAAAACGCAAAATAGTTCGGAGACAGCGCGTGCCCGTTTATAAAATCAAAAAAGCCTTTCGTCTTCCTTTCATCGCGGTGACGATCCTGTTGTTTGCGCTGTTTGTGACGGGAATGGCGATGGGCGAGTTGTGGGAAAGAATCCTGACGGGCGTTTTATTCATTGTCGCGCTGGTCATTTCCGTTGAAGTTTCTGAAAGGGAATTCAAAACTTCAGAAAACGGTTTGCAAATCCGAAAGTTTTTCCGGACGAAGCATTTTGTCTGGGCGGAAATCACACACCTGGGCACGGTCATTCTGCGCAACAAGGCCTACTTTCTGCTGACGACGACCAAAGGGTTTTACATATTCTCCAATCTGCTGCAGGACCACACGCTTCTGCTCCGGGATCTTGCGCAGAAGCTGGGCGAGGAAAAAGTGGAGGCGGAAATCAAAAATTATATCGCGGCCCCCAGAGAACGGACATCGCTCGTCGTATTGACGTGGGTCTCCCTGATCATTCTGGTCGCCCTTCTTCTGACCCGGTGGCTGGCGGTCTGACGCTCGTCGGCCATGCCGGCAAACCGGACGGAAGCGGCCGGATGGAAAAGATGATTTTTAACGCAGGAGTTGCATGATCATGATAGCAAAAAAGCAGCAAAAACCGGCCACGGGGCTAAACGTTCGGGAAACCCTTAACAAGGCGGTCGAAGAAATCCTGGAAAAAAAGCTGGACGATCTGGCAACGGTCCTGTCGGGTTCCGACAACGGCAAAAGCAAACTTCATGCGGAAGTCATGGCGATGGTCGAAACGGGCCTTTTCAAAATCGCCCTGAGGCGCTCCGGCAACGTCAAAAGCTCGGCGGCGGCTTTTTTGGGCATCCATCGCAACACCTTTACCGACAAAATGACCAAGCTGGGCCTGGACGGCGAAGAAAAAGATTCTCTTTCCTGACCAT
>JAQVQT010000036.1 GCA_028701435.1 Smithellaceae bacterium
GCGCGCGTCGCCGAAGACGCGGGGCTCGATGATCAGGACGTCGGGAAGATTTGTTTTAATAATGTTCATAGGCAAAATAGGTAATTGGCTAGAGGCGATAGGTAATGGGTGAAAGGTGTCATGCTGAAAGCTTTGCATAATTACTATCTTGTCATCGCGAGGAGCGGAAGCGACGTGGCGATCTCTTTAAATATCAATAATTTATGAGATTGCTTCGCTACCCCTTCGCTTTGCTCAGGGCTTCGGCTCACCGCAATGACGGATGTATATTATGCAAACCTCTCATATTGATCTTAAGTCATCCGCGCTTGAGGTGTCACCCTGAGCTTGTCGAAGGGCGACCGGCTCACCATGACAAGATAAGCGTAGGGCGTACCTTCAGGTGCGCCGGCGGGTCTGATAACCTAACCACCTAAAGGTGGCGCGAGGTCACAAGCGGCCCGCCCTACATTGAACGATTAGCCATTTGAAGCATCGCAAGGAACGCTCGCGAGCATTCCCTACCTTCACTTTCCGCTCGTTGCTTTTCACTCATTAAATAAAGAGGCGCTGTCCCTAATTATCGGCGCGTTCGGGGACCGCGCCCTACAACCTCGTCGCTTGTTGGTTTTTCTTAACCCTTAACTACTTAAAACTTAAATCTTTTTTCAATAAATAGAACCGTCCCCTTTTTGGATGAAGGATTTCTCTTTCATAATTCTTTCCAGGTAGTCGCGGTATGTGGATTTGGGGGTGTCTTCGATCACCTGCTTCATTTTCTTTTTATCGACAAAGCCCAGGCGAAACGCGATTTCCTCCAGACATGCGATCTTCAAGCCCTGCCGGGCTTCGAGCGTGCCGATGAAATGGCTGGCCTCCAGAAGGCTGGTGTGCGTGCCCGTGTCCAGCCAGGCGATGCCGCGCCCCAGCGCAACGACGCGCAGACCGCCACGGCGCAAATATTCCATGTTGACGTCCGTGATTTCCAGTTCGCCGCGCGCCGATGGTTTCATGGCTTTGGCAATCTGCGTGATGTTTTTGTCGTAAAGATACAGGCCCGGGACGGCATAGTTGGATTTGGGCTTGGCGGGTTTTTCTTCGATGCTGATGGCTTTGCCTTCGGCGTCAAATTCCACGACGCCGTAGCGCTCCGGATCGTTGACGTAATAGCCGAAGATGACCGCGCCGTCCTGAAATTCTTCGACGATTTTGTTGAGATCCATTTTGCCGTAAAAGATGTTGTCGCCTAAAATCAGGCAAACGGCCTCACCGGCGATGAATTCTTCGCCGACCAGAAATGCCTGGGCGATGCCCTTGGGTTCGGGCTGGACTTTGTAGGAGAGTTTGATGCCCCAGCGGCTGCCGTCGCCCAGCAGGGCTTCAAAGCGCGGCGTATCCTGCGGCGTGGAGATTATGAGGATGTCGCGGATGCCCGCCGTCATGAGCGTGGCCAGGGGATAGTAAATCATCGGCTTGTCGTAAACGGGCTGAAGCTGCTTGCTGGCCACCAGCGTCAGCGGGTAAAGACGGCTGCCCGCGCCGCCGGCCAGGATGATGCCTTTGTTGATTCCTTTCATAATTCACCTCTTGAATAGCTCATGGCTTATGGCTCGTAGCAATAATTATTTAAATAGTTCATTGATGAGTTCTTGTTTTGATATTTTCAGATATTCGGCAACATCATTTAAAATGTTATTTAATGTTCCTATCTTGATGGCTTTGTGATCCGGAATGGTAATCTTGTGTTCTTTATTTTGATATATTGAAACCAATCTGAGATGACTGCCTGATTCCCGTGCAACTTCATATTTATACCTATCAAGAAGTTGTGCCAGTTCCCTGCCGGAAATATCCCTGGGTATTTTAGGCATAGGCAAACATCTCATCATGAACCATATGCAATCTTATTATTTTGGGTATGTCTTCTTTTTTATCAAAATGACATTCAAGGGCGTCTTTAATATTGCTTTTCAGTGTATCGAGGGTATCGCCTTGAACAAAAATGGATTGGCCAAGCGCTTTTGCATTATATCCACCCTCAGGATCTTCTTCTATTACAAAAATCAATTCATTTGTTGTCATCGATTGCCCCCTCTTTCGGGTTTTGAATTTACCAAAATATTGGAGAAACGTAAAGGCTAAATAAAATAGGCGAGGGGCTATGGGCAATAGGCTATAGGCGAGGGGCCAGAGGCGATAGGGGAAAAACAAAAAAAGGCGATGGGGAAAACAGGCGATAGGCGATTATCGACTGAAAGTCCGTGCCTTAATCAACGCACCAAGCATTTTGCCAATTTGAATAGCCTTATCTTCAACATCGAGAAATACATTTTCGTCTATGTAACCAACTTGATACGCTATATCCATCTGAGTTCGAAGCTCGGCAAGTGAACCTTTGGCTATAAAGAAAAAATGAACAGATTCTTTATCTGTATCCCTCTCATCACCTTCTGCTATATTGCTTGGCACGCTTACAACTGACCTTCTGACTTGATCACAAAGCGCATAATCTTTTTTAAATTTAGTTTGGTTGGTAATGCTATAAATAAGCACGGCTAAATCTCTTGCCTTTTGCCACACCAATAGATCTTTATACCCTTTCCCCATAACTTATTGCCTATTGCCTGTTTTACCTTTTCTTCCTATAGCCTATAGCCCATCGCCTATCGCCTGTTTTACCTTTTCTTCCTATAGCCTCTCGCCTCTCGCCTATTATTTATCTGTTTCCGTACATCTTCTCATAATACTCCCGATAGCTGCCGTCGGTGACGGAGGCGATCCAGGGTTTATGATCGAGATACCATTCCACGGTTTTGCGCATGCCGTCTTTAAAATTTACTTTGGGTGCCCAGCCCAGTTCGGTGCGGATTTTCGTGGCATCGATGGCGTAGCGGCGGTCATGGCCGGCGCGGTCTTTGACGTAGGTGATGAGGGTTCGTCTATTCTTTCCGTCCGCAAGCAGGCCGACTTTTTCATCGAGTATATCACAGATGGTGTGGACGATTTCAATGTTTTGCTTTTCGCTGTTGCCGCCGATGTTGTAAGTTTCGCCGATTCTGCCCTTCTGCAAAACAGTGAGGATGGCTTCGCAGTGATCGACAACATAGAGCCAGTCGCGGACGTTTTTGCCGTCGCCGTAAACGGGCAGCGCCTTTCCCTGCAGGGCGTTGTTGATGACGAGCGGAATGAGCTTTTCCGGAAACTGATAGGGGCCGTAATTGTTGGAGCAGTTGGTGATCAGCGTGGGCAGACCGTAGGTGTGGAAATAGGCGCTGACCAGATGGTCGGACGAGGCCTTGCTGGCGGAATAGGGCGACCGGGGATCGTAGGGCGTGGTCTCCTGAAACGCGCCGGTTTCTCCCAGCGATCCGTAAACTTCGTCCGTGCTGACGTGGAGGAAACGGCAGGCGTCTTTTGACGCGCCGGTTTTGCCGTTTGCGAGCCAGGCTTCCCGCGCGGCTTCCAGCAGATTAAAAGTTCCCATGATGTTGGTCTGGACAAATTCCGCGGGGCCTGTGATGCTGCGGTCCACATGGGATTCGGCGGCGAAATGGACGACGGTGTCGATCTGCTCTTTGGCAAAAATCCGCTGTACCAATGCGGCATCGACAATATCGCCTTTCACAAAGCGGTAGTTGGGATTTTTTTCAATGTCGGTCAAATTGCCGGGATTGCCGGCGTAAGTGAGCTTATCCAGATTGACGATTTTGTAATCGGGATAGTGTTCCAGCGTGTGGCGGACAAAGTTGGACCCGATAAATCCGCATCCGCCAGTGATCAACAAGGACTTCACTAGGATACCTCCTTTAAAAGATTAGTGATGAGCAACGAGTGAACAGTGATGAGTGAGAAGTGGAAAGTGACGAGAGGATCAGGGCGCCTGCTTTCTCTTTAGAATAGATGATTTCAACCCTCCTAATATTCGTGAAATTTCCGTTGCCTGTTCACTCATTTGTTCAAATACATCGTTTGATATATATCCGATATCCGAAGCAACATAAAGGTGCGATCTGAGTTCTGCGCATGAACTTTTGGCTATGACAATAAACTGATGAAATTCAGCGCTGCTGCCTCTTTCAAATCCTTCGGCAAGATTAGCCATGATGGAAACCGCGGCTCTTTGCATCTGACTGCATAAGCCAAAATCACGACAAAACGGTTCCCGTCTGGTTAAAATATAGATTTTCTTCGTAAGATCCCTTGCTTTTTGCCAGGCAATCAAATCTTCAAATCTCTGAACTCTTGTTGTTCTCTCATCACTCATCACTTTTTACTCGCCACTCATTGCTCATCGCTTTCCGCTCATCACTTGATTTTGTACCACAGGCGGCCGACGAACTCCCTCAAGATAAGCGTGTTGTCAAAAAGCCTTACGGACTGCGGAATGTAGCGGAGCGCGGGCGTGCCCGCCGGAGATGAATAAAGGTAGCTTGCCGGCAGTGTTATTACGTTTTTGAAATACTTGCGGAATTCCATTTCGCTGCGCTTCATGTGATAGGCGGAGGTCACCAGCCCGATCCGAATGTTTTTATCGGAAAACATTTTGTCGAGCTCCACGGCGTGCTGGTAGGTGTTTTCCGATTTTTCATCAAGGCGGATTTTCTCACCCGGAACGCCGAGGTCTTTAGCCATTCGCGCCATCACGACCGCTTCTGTGATCTGCCTTTCACCTTTACCCGAGCAGACAAGCTGTTTGGCTTTGTATGTCTTGAGCATCTGCACGGCATGGACCACCCGGACGGCTGTTTCCCGACAGGGAAATGTTTCGCCCAGTGTCCGGATGTCATAGACGCCGCCTCCCAGCACTACGACAACATCAACAGAGGTCTTTCCCGGGTTCGGCCGTTCCTGAATGTAGTCCTTTTCCAGATTCCAGCTCAGGTAATTGGACACGGGTTCGATGCTGAAGCCGTAGAGCAGGACAATGGCCAGGAGCAGAACCAGTGCGCCGCTTTTTTTCTTGGCGGACCGCAGAACGACGAAAAAAGCAATGACGAGAAGAATAAAAACGATACAAATGGGATCAATAGAGGCTCTGAACACATCGTAAATTTGATTCATGGGTTATCTCCAAAAAAGTGGAAAGTGGCGAGTGAAAAGCGATGAGTGGAAAGCAATGAGAACTTTGCACAGCTCCGTTTTACGTCATTCCCGCGAAGGCGGGAATCCAGTGTTTTCAATAGTTTCCTGGATACCGGCTTCCGCCGGTATGACATGATTGCTGGTTTTATGTAGTTGTGCAAACATCTCAGATTGTGTAAAGGCCTCTTCACTTTTCACTCGTTACTCATCACTCTTTGCTCCCCCTGATACAGCTCCGCCCTGTCGGTTACAGGCCCATCGCCGACGGGAAACGATGCATACCTAAAATCTTTCGCACTGTCAATGACTTACGTACTTTGGGGACGGCCAGACGCCTGCAAAAGCGTCTGGCGCCTTCAATTAAAGTTGCTGCATCTGTCACACGAGGAACGCTCGCGAGCGTTCCCTACATTTCACTACCCACTCATTGCTAAATTCATCGAAGCGGGTCTGAAGACCCGCCCTACATTACTAATCACCCGTTGCACCTAACCCGTAGGGAACAGTCGCGACTGTTCCCTACTTTTTTTCCACTCATCGCTTTTCACTTTCCACTTTCCACTCATCACTCGTTGCTCGTCGCTTTTCACTCGTTACTCTTTCTTTGAAGTGCCATTGGATGAGCTGGGCGTAAACGGCCAGTTTCCGGCGGAGGGCTTTGGACAGGCCCAAGGTGAACACAACGCCCGCTGCGTTGAGCAGGGCATCCACGAGCAGCCTCAAAAAAATAACAGCAGCGGTGGCCCGGTAATAGGCGCTCCCGTGCCACTTGCGCAGGAACTGGTAGCGCGACCGGTAAAATTCAATCCGCGATCTTGCGTTGTGTCCGATGCTGCCGCCCTGAAAGTGATAGATATGTGCGTCCGGCACCTGGTAAACGCTCCACCCGGCACGCTTCATCGCAAAGGCCAGGTCCGTTTCTTCAAAAAAGAAAAAATAGCGCTCATCAAAAAAGGAAACTTCATCCAGCGCCTTTTTGCGAATCATCATGCAGGCGCCGATGGCGGATTCGACTTCCAGCGGCTCCCTGTGGTCGTAGCGTTTGCTGGGATAGCGGCCGGGGAAAAGATATTCCAGCAATGACGTGTTCAGGCAAAGCGTTAGCAGTGTGGGAAAGGCGGCGACGGAATTCTGTTTGCTGCCGTCGGCATTCAAAAGCTGGCCGCAGACGATGGCCGCGCGGGGGTTGGCTTCTGCAAAACTCCAAATCTTCTCCACCGCGCCTTCGGTGAGAACTGCGTCCGTGTTGATGAGCAGGGCGTATTTGCCCTTCATGACGGCAAAGCCCTGGTTGTTGGCGGCGCCGAAGCCGCGGTTTTCCGCATTGGCGATCAGCCGAACGGAAGGATATTCCCGCGCCAGCATGTCCGCCGAGCCGTCCGAAGAGGCATTGTCCACGACGATGATTTCATGCGAAAGCGAACCGACGGTTTTGGCAATGGAATCCAGACAGCCGTGCAGAAGGTCTTTGGTGTTCCAGTTGACGATGATAAAAGAAATTTCCATTGCTGAATTTCACGCATCCGGGCGGGAGGACGATTGATTGCACGCCTCGCCGCGGCCCGCCTCTTCCAGCTCGCTCAGTTTGGCGTATTTGAAATATTTATTGACCGAATCGGTGACGGCCAGCGTGAGGCCCTGCCGCCCGTCCATGAATCCGAGGCGGAAGATGTACCCCTGCACGAAGGTGAGAAAAGCGCGAAAAAGAGCGGCGGCGGGCGATGAGCGCTTCCCGGCGGCGAAGGCTTCCTCGGCGCCCAGCGTCGAGTACTTGTCGATTTTCTGCAAAACCCTGCTGAGGCTGCTTTCTGTGTAATGCTCGATGGGCACGTCCAGCTCAACGATCCGGCCATCCACTTCGACGGCTTCATGGACGGAAGCTTGGGTCATCCGGCCTGACCGCCTGCGGAACAGGCGGACGACGCGGTCGGGCCACCAGCCGGCATGCCGGATCCAGCGGCCGGCGAAAAAATTTTTGCGCGGAAAACTGAAGCCGTTGGCGTTTGAGGAAGCATCGGCCGTAATCTTCCGGATCACTTCCGCCGTTTCGGGCGGAATCCGCTCGTCCGCGTCCAGCACAAGAACCCAAGGCCGGCTGCACCGGTCGATGGCGATCTGCTTTTGCGGGCCGAAACCGTGCCAGGATTCGGTGTAAAAGTCGCATTCGAATTCCGCGGCAATCGCAGGCGTCGCGTCGCTGCTTGCGGAATCGACCACAACGATCTGGGCGGCAAAGGCAACGCTTTGCAGGCAATCGCGAAGGTTCTCTTCTTCGTTTTTCGTGATAATCGCCACGGAAAGCGGAATTTTTTCCATCCAATACCTGAATATTTCGAAGATTTTTGTTTGCCCGTCTCTTTAAAGCACAATTCCGGCGGCGACGCAAATCCTATATTAGGCCATGATTTTTTTCTTCAACTGTGTTTATATGAAAAGCCTCCCTCCCTGTATCCCTCCCCCTCGATGGGGGAGGGAAGGGTGGGGGTGATTATTATCCGTTGTGCCCGACTCGGGTATGAAGGTTAGTGCTGGCGTCAGAAAAAAACAGCCCAAAGAAATGGTTTTATTGATGGTTTCATCAGTGAATTTACATTTGTCATGCTGGCGGCCTGCATCCATAAACTATTTGAACTGGTTCCCGGCCTTCGCCGGGAAGACGTCTGAAGATGGAGCAGCTTCAAATGCGATTGCTGTTATGAGACAGTTCCTATGAGCAAAATCGCGGTGGTGATCCCCAAATACGGACTGGCGGGCGGCGCGGAACAGTTCGCTTCCGAGCTGACCGGCAGGCTTCGCGACAAAACTAAGGACGAATTTCATGTGCTGGCCAACCGCTGGGCGCCGGGATCTGGTGTCGTCCGGTTTGAGAAGATCCCCATCGTTTCGTTCCCCAAATGGCTGACGACGATCAGCTTCGCGTGGTTTGCGCAACGCCAAATCCGGCGCGGCAATTTTGACCTGGTGCACAGCCACGAACGGATTTTTGCGGCCGATCTGTTCACGCTGCACGGCGTGCCGCACCGCTACTGGGTTGATCAGGTCCGCCGCAAATCCATGAGTCTCTACGACCGGGCGACGGCGTGGGTGGAAAGAAAGCTGGTGCTTGAGGGCGGCTGCCGGAAATTTGTCGCCGTCTCTCATCTGACCCGGGACATTTTTTTGCAGGAATATTTAATCGATCCCGAAAAAGTGGCCGTCATCCACCCCGGCGTGGAACTTTCCGATTACCGGCGGAAAAGCAAAGACGACGTGCGCCGTGCCGTGCGAAGCTCCCTTGACATCAGCGAGAATGAACTGGTCATGGTCTTTGCGTCGATGAACTTCGAAATCAAGGGGCTCGACGACATCATTGCCTCTCTCGGAAAGATTCAGAAACAGTCTCCCCGTTTGAAGCTAGTGGTCGCGGGAAAGGGCAACATCAAAAAATACCAAAAAATAGCCGGGGAAGCGGGCGCGGCGGAAAATATTGTTTTTACCGGTGTGCTCGACCGGGATAAGCTGACGGATCTGTATCTGGCGGGCGACCTGTATGTGATGCTTTCCAAATTTGACACGTTCGGCATGGTCGTTCTGGAGGCAATGGCGGCCGGGCTGCCGGTGATGGTCAGCAGCCATGTCGGCGCGAAGGATCTGGTCGTTCAAAATGAAAACGGTTTTGTCGTCGATGATCCTTCCGACCACGATCGTGTGGCCTTCATGCTGAAGGCGATGCTGGAAGAAAACAACCGCCGCCTCATGTCCGCTGCCGCGCTCACGACGGCAGCCGAAAACTCTTGGGACGCGGCAACCGAAAAATACCGGGCGCTCTACGCGGAAATTCTGGCCGCTAAAAAGAAAGAGGGTTGAGGGCATGCGGATCATCGACCCATCATCAATGTTCAAACTTCCCGACTCCGTCCGCAAAGTTCTTCTGATTCAACTGGGAGACATCGGCGACGTCGTCTGGACGACGCCCAGCATCCGGGCTGTAAAAAATTCACTTCCGGGCTCGAAAGTTTCCGTCATGGTGAAAGACGGTTTCGGCGGCCTTCTGGAAGCGGACCCTTCTATCGATCAGGTGTTCGAGGTGAAGAGCTACCGTGGAAATCTATTTCAGCAGGCGGCAGGACAATTGTCTTTTATACGGGAACTCCGGGCGCAGCATTTCGATGTGGTGGTTGACCTTCGCCTGGGAGACCGGGGCGCCTTTATGTCTTTTGCAACCGGCGCGCCGCTGAGGATCACCTTTTACCACGCCGAGGGCATGCCCTTCTGGAGGCCATTTTGCTTCACGCACGGCGTTTTGCCCGCCAACGACGGTACGCGGCACCGGGGAGGAACCGAACACATTCTGCGCATCATCCGGCCGCTGGGCATGGATACGGACGATCCGATTCCGCGCTTATGGGTTTCAGACGAGACGCAAAAGCGAGCCAGGAAAATCCTGCCCGGTGAAAAGGGAAAAGGCGAAAAGCAATACATCACGATCAATCCCTGTTCGCGCTGGTCTTACAAGGAATGGGATAACCGCAAATGGGCGGAACTGCTGGACTGGGTCTGGAAAGATTTCGGACTGGCTTCCGTTGTGATCGGTTCGGCCGATGAAAGGCGGCGCATGGATGATCTGATCCGGCAATGCCGGGCCCGGGCTGTCAATCTGGCGGGGCAAACGACGCTGGCCGAGCTGGCCGCCGTGCTGAGTCAAAGCCGGCTCCACATCGGCGTGGACAGCGCCGCGCCGCACATCGCGGCGGCCGTCGGCGTTCCGACGGTCACGATCTACGGGCCGTCCTCGTGGTTCGACTGGGCGCCCGTCGGGGATAGCCACCGGGTGGTCCTGCCGAATATGGACTGCGTCCCGTGTCATCAGAAGGGCTGCGACGGAAGCGGACGCAGCCGGTGCCTGGAGGAGCTGACCGTCGAACAGGTTCAAAAGACGGTGCGCGAAGCGCTGGAGAGCAAAGCACCGGCGAAGAATGATTCATCAGACGCCAAAACAAAACCCGGAAATCCATGAAAATGAACGAAAAGCTAAAATCAACGCTCAAAAATCTGCGGCAATCCGTTTTTCCCGAAGGCGCTAACGCGCAAGAGAAATTTTTTTCGCTTCTCAATGCCGCCATTCCTTTTTTGATAGGATGTTACATCTTTGTCAATCCCCTCTCCATGGCCGTGGTCATGGAGCTCTGCTATTACCTGTCTGTCCTGGCGCTGATCATCCTGCTCGTCTTCAGAAAAACAAGTTTTACCCTGCGCTCGCCTCTGACGGCGGCGCTGGGTTTATTTTCTCTGTGGGCGGTGCTCGGGCTTTTTACTACGCTGGATGTTTCCAATACGCTCCATGACCTGCGCGGCTATCTGCTGGAGTATCTACTGGTCCTGTATCTGCTGATCAATTTTTACCATTCCCGCGACCGTCTAGAGCTGCTTTCGGTCCTGCTGGTGGTTTCCGCAACCATCTTTTCCATCGGCGGCATGATTCTATTTTACGGCATTGAAGGTCACCCTATTCAAACGCGGTTCGGACTCACCTTCAAGGAAATGTACATCGGGTTTATGTGCTTCACGACCCTCTTCGCGGCCTTGCTCAGCCTGCGCGCCATGTATGAAGCCCCATCAGTGCGAGGCCGTCTGTTCTTTTTTTTCTGCTTTCTGATTTTGTCCGCGGCAACGATGCTCAACCAGGCGCGGGGCGCGATGATCGCTCTTGGAGCGGCGCTGGTGATCATGTGCGCGCACCGGAAGAAAAATCTTATTTTCATCGCCGTCGCCGTCGCTTTCACGATGCTGTTCATCGCGCCGATCCTCCATGAAAGAATGACCGCTATCGGCATGAGCGCAACCCAGGACATCCGCTCCAAAATGTTTCGCCTCTCCTGGGAGGTCATCAAGGAGCGTCCCATTGCCGGTCTGGGGTATGGAGGGGAGATTTACGGCAACAAGAATCTGGTCGATCTGGAAAAATACAACGCCAGACTTCCCGAATCCTACCGGCAGGAGATGCCCCTTGTCCTGTCCACGCACAATACGTTTTTGGACGTGACGGTCCGGACGGGACTCATCGGGCTGTTTTTGTTTTGCTTGATTCCATTGACGGCATTCTGGATGCTCTGGGATGTCTTCCGGCGGCGAAAGGAGGCTTTCTTTCGCTCGTGGTCTATTGGCCTCACGGCCTGCCTTGCGTCCTATCTGATTCAGGCTTTTTTTACCGACGCCCTCTATGGAACGCAGGGGATTCTGCTGTATGTTCATCTAGCGATGATCGGCATTCTGTGGAACTTGGCGCGAAAGGAAGCGGCGGGCGTTTCAACCGCCGGAGCCTGATCCGTCTCAAACCTGGGCGCCGCTTCTTTCCATCACCAAAAAACCGCTGCAGATGGAAAAGTGACGGATAAACCAGCCGCGATGTTCCAGGGCAAAATCCGTCTTTTCATTCAGCGTCGTCCCCAAATGCTCCTCAATGGCCCGAATGACACCACGCTGATTGTCCCACCCTTTGCCCGTGCTGCCGTCTTTGCGGACAAAAATCTCTCCCATGTTCGTGTCATGGAAAAATACTTTGCAGCGGGGCGCCAGATACGGGAACCAGTCGCGGATTTCGGAAACGGTGTGGTCGTAAAGATGGCTGGTATCGATAAACAGAAGGTCGATGACGGGCTCCATGCCGCGCTCGCGGCACCAGCTGGGAAACCGGGCGGCAAACGCGATATCGTCCTCATGAACAAAGATCCTGTCCCTGAACGATGAAACGTCCGCGCGGTCCTCGATGTCCACGCTGATCAGCTTCGCCCCCCACAAATTGGCCACCCGCTCCAGAACAAACGTCGATTCCCCGTCGCCGACGCCCAGCTCCACGATGAGCCGCGACTTTAGGTTCAGGCTCTCCACAAAAAGGGTTTCCAGGTGGTCGCTGATGTCTGTTTTTTTCTTTTCCGCCCGCCGGCGGATTTTACGGACGATCTTTCGCAGCGCTTCGCGATTCAAGGTTTCAGTCAATGGCATGGTCTATTTCTCCTGTTTGAAAGGGACGGCCTGCTCGTAGGGCAGATGGATGTTATGGGCAAATTTTTTCAGCAGCTTCGGATAATCCCTGATCGTTTTGTCCTTCAGGGGTTCGTAGATTTTGATGAGGGAATCCAGGCCGGGCCATTTTTCATCCCACATACGGCGGATTTCCCGCGGCCAATCCGAATCGATGTAGCCGTCGTAGCATTTTTCCCGCGCCCGGCTTTTTTCCGTCATCTTGTGATAATGCCAGACAAACGAATCCATGCTCACGGCGGTGCATCCGCCGGCCAGAAAACACCGCAGGGAAAAATCGTTGTTTTCATAGCAGGCCTTCCAGCGTTCGTCGAAATAGCCGATCCGGTCGAAAATCTCCCGCCGCCAGAACATGACGTTCAGCTCCGAGGCCAGCACGCGCACGTAGGGCTTCGCGGGCCGCCCCAGCAGACTTCCCCAGAGGGAGGCCTTTTCCTTTCGAAGCCGGGAAAGGTCCGGAGCATCCGAACCAAAGGGCTCCGCGGGTTGCCAGATCTGATAGTCCATGTCCCCGTCACTCTTGTCGGCGAAGGGCGTCACCTGAAAAACTTCCTCGATCTGCGCCTTGGAAAAGAGATCCTCATCCATGCCCGAGGTGATGATCACATCGGAGGTGATGAGGCCGATGACAGGGGATTTGGCGGTGCGGACCAGCCAGTTGACGGCGCCGCTGATGCCCAGGTTGCGGTTCAACAGGACCAGAGAGAATTTGTATTTTTCCTGCTGCTCTTGGAGCCACCGGCGATGGCCTGGCACGGACCCCTGATCCAGCAGGGTTATCTCACAGGATAGTTTTCGGCTTTTGCGTGTATAAAACGCATCGATCGTGGCGGCCAGGCAGTCCGCAGCTGCCGGTTCGCCGTCGGGATTGTAGTTCAGAATCAAGTAAAAAATATCCGGTATCATGGTTTTATTGAAAACCCCTGTGTAAAACTTTTGGCCGGCGCCAAACAGGCCGGGTACTCGAACAAGCCGGAGGGAAAACGCGTCCGCCTCTAGTCCAGCTTGAATTTGGTTTTCCAATCGTCGGTTTCCGCGAGCTTCGGCTGGTCCTTTTTGTCCAGCAGGTCATTGCCCATCACAAGGTAGTCCATCTCCGTGCGCATGAAG
>JAQVQT010000234.1 GCA_028701435.1 Smithellaceae bacterium
CGCCCGTCGGGGATAGCCACCGGGTGGTCCTGCCGAATATGGACTGCGTCCCGTGTCATCAGAAGGGCTGCGACGGAAGCGGACGCAGCCGGTGCCTGGAGGAGCTGACCGTCGAACAGGTTCAAAAAGTTGTGCGTGAAGAAATGAAAAATCAAACTACCGCACGATCAGGATCGTGAACCAGATTTTCATTACGATTGCAAAGCCATAAGATCGTCATCATTGCCAGAAGAACATAAAAAATAATTGCCGATGCACTAAATAAAAAGACCGGTTCAAACAAACCAATCAAAAAGTACGACAGAAACGCAATATTCAAATAAATCGCAAGTTCTCTGTAGGCCGGGTCTCTCGAATGCCTGATAATCTTCCACCCCATCTTGATAAAAGCAAAAATTATGCATAGAAACAATATGAGACCAATTATCCCCACTCGAAGCATCATATCGAGCAACCAATTATGCGGATTAATAATGTTGACAGGTCTACGTTCCGGGGAAATACGATGAACGTATTCTCTTATATCCAATGTTTCACTGAATGTTCTCATTCCAAAACCAATGCCCAGCAGAAGGTTATCCTTTACAACCTCCAAAACAACATTGTTGATTTTTAACCTCTCTAAGAAGCTTTCGCTGTTGATAATTCTTTTGTTGATTGATAAGAAAGCTAAGGTTAGTGAAATTAGAATAAGAAAACCGACCAGCCATTTCTTTTTATTTTTGATCAAAAGCAGCAATGTGATTGTCACGACCATGGCTAATAACGTCGTCCGGCTCTGGGTTAAAATGGAAGCAACAAATATGATTGATCCACAAAAGAAAATAAAGGACCGAATCCGCACATTCGTTTTCATCTGATACAAATAAAAGCAAAACAGCATCGCAGGTATTAACAAAGTGCCGATTAAGTTGCACGGAAGTTCTGTTGAAACGTTACGACCATCAGGAAGTAATAACCCTAAGCGGATGTCTGTGATCGAGCTGCCCATAATCACATAGTAGTAGACAATGCCGACCCCCGAAAAAACGACAGCAGAAATAACCACAATCCAAACCAGTAAATTCATATGCTTTTTTGAATTAAAAAAATTAATCAACAAAATAAATAATATCAAATAATACAATAGGTGACCGCGTAAATCATCAAGTGTGTTCGAAAAATTCAAGGCCCATATAAGACTAAAACACGACCAAAGAAAAAAAATAAGTAATGGCCAAGTTAGCGGTGTCCTCACGACAAAAGGAAAAGCTTTAAGTAAGATCAACGTCACGGCCATAATAATGGCTAAATAGAAGCTGATGTTTGTTATGAAGGTAGTATAAGGAAAAGGTAAGCAAAAAATAAATATACAAACCAACACCATAACACCATAAAACAAAAACGTAGATAATCGAGGGTAGGAACCACCTAGGGAATGGCGAACGGCGGAGAGTTTGTCTTTATCAATGTAATTCATAAGTATCAAAAGCCTATCTATCCATCACCAAAAAACCGCTGCAGATGGAAAAGTGACGGATAAACCAGCC
This sequence comes from Smithellaceae bacterium, assembly GCA_028701435.1. Classification (GTDB taxonomy): domain Bacteria; phylum Desulfobacterota; class Syntrophia; order Syntrophales; family Smithellaceae; genus UBA8904. The sequence goes on from JAQVQT010000234.1 coordinate 1,530, forward strand.
GCGATGTTCCAGGGCAAAATCCGTCTTTTCATTCAGCGTTGTCCCCAAATGCTCCTCAATGGCCCGAATGACACCACGCTGATTGTCCCACCCTTTGCCCGTGCTGCCGTCTTTGCGGACAAAAATCTCTCCCATGTTCGTGTCATGGAAAAATACTTTGCAGCGGGGCGCCAGATACGGGAACCAGTCGCGGATTTCGGAAACGGTGTGGTCGTAAAGATGGCTGGTATCGATAAACAGAAGGTCGATGACGGGCTCCATGCCGCGCTCGCGGCACCAGCTGGGAAACCGGGCGGCAAACGCGATATCGTCCTCATGAACAAAGATCCTGTCCCTGAACGATGAAACGTCCGCGCGGTCCTCGATGTCCACGCTGATCAGCTTCGCCCCCCACAAATTGGCCACCCGCTCCAGAACAAACGTCGATTCCCCGTCGCCGACGCCCAGCTCCACGATGAGCCGCGACTTTAGGTTCAGGCTCTCCACAAAAAGGGTTTCCAGGTGGTCGCTGATGTCTGTTTTTTTCTTTTCCGCCCGCCGGCGGATTTTACGGACGATCTTTCGCAGCGCTTCGCGATTCAAGGTTTCAGTCAATGGCATGGTCTATTTCTCCTGTTTGAAAGGGACGGCCTGCTCGTAGGGCAGATGGATGTTATGGGCAAATTTTTTCAGCAGCTTCGGATAATCCCTGATCGTTTTGTCCTTCAGGGGTTCGTAGATTTTGATGAGGGAATCCAGGCCGGGCCATTTTTCATCCCACATACGGCGGATTTCCCGCGGCCAATCCGAATCGATGTAGCCGTCGTAGCATTTTTCCCGCGCCCGGCTTTTTTCCGTCATCTTGTGATAATGCCAGACAAACGAATCCATGCTCACGGCGGTGCATCCGCCGGCCAGAAAACACCGCAGGGAAAAATCGTTGTTTTCATAGCAGGCCTTCCAGCGTTCGTCGAAATAGCCGATCCGGTCGAAAATCTCCCGCCGCCAGAACATGACGTTCAGCTCCGAGGCCAGCACGCGCACGTAGGGCTTCGCGGACCGCCCCAGCAGGTTGCCCCAGAGGGAGGCCTTTTCTTTTCGAAGCCGGGAAAGGTCCGGGGCATCCGAACCAAAGGGCTCCGCGGGCTTCCAGATCTGATAGTCCATGTCCCCGTCACTCTTGTCGGTGAAGGGCGTCACCTGAAAAACTTCCTCGATCTGCGCCTTGGAAAAGAGATCCTCATCCATGCCCGAGGTGATGATCACATCGGAGGTGATGAGGCCGATGACAGGGGATTTGGCGGTACGGACCAGCCAGTTGACGGCGCCGCTGATGCCCAGGTTGCGGTTCAACAGGACCAGAGAGAATTTGTATTTTTCCTGCTGCTCCTGGAGCCACCGGCGATGGCCTGGCACGGACCCCTGATCCAGCAGGGTTATCTCGCAGGATAGTTTTCGGCTTTTGCGTGTATAAAACGCATCGATCGTGGCGGCCAGGCAGTCCGCAGCGGCCGGTTCGCCGTCGGGATTGTAGTTCAGAATCAAGTAAGAAATATCCGGTATCATGGTTTTATTGAAAACCCCTGTGTAAAACTTTTGGCCGGCGCCAAACAGGCCGGGTGCTCGAACAAGATGGAGGAAAGACGCGTCCGCCTCTAGTCCAGCTTGAATTTGGTTTTCCAATCGTCGGTTTCCGCGAGCTTCGGCTGGTCCTTTTTGTCCAGCAGGTCATTGCCCATCACAAGGTAGTCCATCTCCGTGCGCATGAAG
>JAQVQT010000037.1 GCA_028701435.1 Smithellaceae bacterium
GTCTGTCCGGGGTTAAATGGGTCCAGCCGGTTCCGGTCCACTGCCAGATGCCATTGGCAAATTTACCATAAAGGTTGGTGCCTGCCGCTACGATGCTCTCCGGATTGTCCGGGGTCAGTTGGGTCCAGCCGCTGCCTGTCCACTGCCAGATGCCGGCACCGGTAAAGCTGCCGTATAAGGGTTGCTGGACGGCAACCCTGTAGGCCGCGACGACATCCATGGTTTCCCGAATGGTTCGCGCGTTGTCCCCGTCCGCGGCATGACCGGCAAATGCTTCTTTGTATTTCCACAGCGGCGTGGAAAAGAGCGGCGCTTCCGTGTATGAATTGCCGTAGCCGTCATCATCGTAAGCCATAATCGTGTGATATTTTTCATCGTCCGTTCCCGTAAAATACCACCCGGCGGAATAGCTGTTGAGTTTGGAATTGGGACCCGGAGAGTCTTTCTGAGTTTTACTGTGGTCGCAGCCGAGGTTATGGCCGATCTCATGCGTTAGAGTGTGGCTGATGGCAACCGCCCGAATGCCATTGACGCTATAGGCATAGTCCGGATCTCCGTCGTAGGATTCCAGAAGATAACCCTGTCCAACCCAGCCGGATTCCGATCCGGTGTCCACCATCATCACAACAATGTCTGCGCCGTATGTGTCGCGCCATTGATGAACCGCGGATAAACTACCGCTGCCGGCTTGAAGATTGGTCAGGTCTGTTGATAGGTTCTTGCTGTAGGTATAAGATGCTTCTGCTTTGTGGACCAGGCGAAAGGTCAGATTCAAATTGCTGTTTGCGGCGGCTGCGTTCAGTCTGGCCACGGTGTCGTTGGCAAAAGCGGTCATGCCGCCATTGTCGGCCACCCATGTTTTGGCGGTGGAATCGAAAACAATCATCACGTCAATGATCGCTGAAGATGCGGACGGAATAAGACAGAGCTGAATTAAGACCACCGCCAAAATAATTTGAACAAAACGCTTCATTTTTAGCACGATCATTCTCCTGGACTGTATTTACCGGATCATTGGCGGAATCTTCTTCATATCGATTTCCGTCACCGTCCCCAACCCACTGAGTGTATTGCCCACCGCCCGATAAAGTACCTGCCGGTTCATGTCCTGCAAGGTTATAATAAATCCATCGGAAGCGATGGTCATCGTAAATGTTCTCAGGTTGTGATCTTTGATTTTTCCGCTGATGATTTTTGTTCCGTCCGGCTGCGTATCTACAGAATCAAGAATGACTTCATAATTCACATCGGAAAAGAAGCTGACCAGAAAGGCATTTGTTTTAGAATCTCTTACCGCCGCTTTACCGGCCGTCGCAGTGAAGGATTCAGGGACAATCTGCGGCGTGATGGTAATCTGCCCCTTTCGTAATTCGTAGGTTTGGTACTGGTCTATGACCATAGCCTTCGATTTTGCCAATCCTTCTTCCCGGGGCTGAACAAGCAATCGGTCGGCGCCTTGCGCAATTGCAACGTGAACAAGCACAAACAGAATGAAAAGCGCCGGCACCCGGGCGGCGTTTTTATATGTACAGATATTTTGCAAGTTCATATCATTCTCCTTTTTGCGTTTTTTCCGGTCTATCGATAAAAATTCAGCGACCCGTTGGCAACGGGAAGCCTGGGCCTGCACTCCGATGGGAGGGAGGCGCCGGGCCGGGGCCGGTCGGCTGAAAAACAGGCATCTGCGGCATGACGGGCATTTGAGGCGCTGAAGGCGTCTGCGGCTTTGCCGCCGCAGAGGGCAGTTGCTTCCCGGTTGTTGTTCCCGCATCCTTTCTGTCTTTTTGATCGCGCAGATTTACCACCATTTTATCGTCTCCGCGCACCAGAACCAGCGATTCGGGATTGACTTCCGTAAGTTTGTAGCCGCCGATCATTGCCCCCTGGACAACAGGCGTCTGACGCTTTCCCCTTCCCGGTGTCGCATAGGGATTTCTCACGTCTTCGATGTAGGCGATTCGCGTCTCGCCGGTGATGACTGCGCCGTAAAAAATAATTTCGGGCCTGGAAATTTGAGTTGCCGCATTTTCTGAAGGCGCTCTCCTTTCTGAATGAAACAGGTTTTTTTCCGTCACAATAATATAATCCAGGGCTGTAGGCATGTTTTCAGCAACCACCACGGTTTCCTGTTTTGCCGTCTGCACCCCGCCGGACTGAGGCGGATCGATTCTTGTCTCGAAGATGATGAATGGAAGAAAATAGTCGTCTCGCGCAAGGTCAAAATACGCTATGATGTCAAAATCTTCAACGGCAGCATCATTTGAATCCTGACGGACGGCGGCTTCTTCCACCCGCGGCATGTTCACTTTGATGTCGGTATCAAGCAGGGGATGAACCCACAAGAAATACAATCCGACCGATATCGCCACCAGGATCATATTTAAAACATTGACGTTTTTTAAAGCATATTGAACTTTGCTCATATTATGGCCCCGCCAGCGCAGCAACCTTGAGTTTAACGATCAAATCCCGGGGATCGTTGTAATTGCGCACACGCACGTCGATTTCCCTGACGACCAGATAAGGGACCTGGTTTTCGATCGTCAGCAGGGTATCCGAAAGCGCCCGAATATCCGGGAATACCGCGTCAAAGGTAACGCTGATCACTTTGAATTTGCCTTTCTCCTCAGTTTTCTCCACTCTTTCGCTGTTGATGACGCCGTTTCTTTCCGTGATAATCCCCTTCACCGCATTCTGCAGATTCGCGGAAGCGATGGCGATGGTCTGCGCCGCCATCATCTTGCCGTCTTGATTTTTCCTGGCCTGCCGGAGTTCGACGATCTTATTTTCCAGTGACGGTTTCTGCGCGAGCAGCGAGGCGTATTTTTTCAGCATTTTCATTTTGGCGTCATGCTGGTCTCTCATCTCCTCGGCCTGCCGGTAGAGATTGACAATGCCGTAATCATAAACCAGAAATCCGGCCAGAATGATCATAACGGGGATGGAGATGATGAGCAGTTTACTTTTTTGCATCATATTTCATCTCTTTTTGTAAATTGTTTGCGTTGTTCTCCGTTTTCAGCTCCATTTTGATCACAAAACGGTCCTTATTTTGCCGGGGATCGCGATACGTGGGCGAGGCAAACTCGACTTTTTGAAAATGCTGAGAATTTTCCAGCTTCAGAATAATTTCCGTGGCGGATGCCGAAAACCCTTCGATGTCCACGGTCTTGTCCGTAATCTTCAATCGTGTCAGCCAGGTATTCGGCGGCAGCATGGCCGTCATGTCTTTGATGATATTCATCGTCAAATCATTTTGATTTTTGAAGTCGTCAATCGCCTGAATGTCGCCGGCGATGGCCGCCGCTTCATCTCTCAAGGACTCCACTTTTTTGATGGCGGGCTTCAGCGCCCGAATGCGCCGGTCCATTTCATCCAGTTTCTGCCGTTCGTAGGTCAGCGGCATCAGAAAATGAAAGGCGGCCATGGCCGCAATGACCGCAATCAAAAAAGCCGTCAAAACCCATGGCATACGTTTTTGTGCCCGATTGTCCCGGTGCAGCAAATTGATGTTTTGCGGATCGGACCGAAACGAATCGAGGGCGCCGCCCAGCGCCACGGCGGATAATTCCTTTTGTTGTTTCGGCGCCTTGAATTTGTTGTCCAGATTCAGACTGGCAAATTTCATACCCGGCAGTCTGTTTCGCAAGACATTGATTTGCGCTTCGTCGGCGTCCACAACAACCGGCAGCCGCCTTCCGTTCCGTATAAACTCATCACTGAGGGCGGTTACATGTTCGGTGATGCCTTCAAGGAATGATTTACCTTCCGAAGCCTTGCTTTCGCATCCGGAGCGATAAAGCAGGCCGTTTTCCATCACACCGTATTCATATGCGTTGCTGCGCAGCGATAAATAAATTGCATCCGCTTTCGGATAGGTGTTCTGTATCAGGGACTTGATCGCAAAAGCACTGATAATGACTTTTTTAATTTTAATATTTCTGGTTTGAAGCGCTTCCAGATAGCTCTGCACCCGGTCAGACCGGGTAACCGCCAGCAGAAACTTGACATTTTTAAGGTCTTCGCCAAGAACGGCATAATCAAAACAGGCATTATCTTTTGAAAGCGGCGTAAACCGGTCCAATTCAAAAGATATCACGCTGGACAGATTTTCTTTGGCGGCCAGAGGCAACTCCGCTTGCTGAATCATCGCCCAGGCGCGGGGCAGGCAGAGAACAAAGGCGGCTTTGGCTATTTTGTATTCGTTGACAAAGCCGGACACAACACCGGCCACGAATTCCGGACTCGGCGGTTTGTTTTCCTCCGGCGGATAACAGCGGCAATGACTGAAATGGGATCGCCAGGGGGTTTTCTCGCCGTAAACCAGATAGACGCCATCGGCCTCGATGGAAATACAAACCACTTTGGCAAATGAAAGCATATCGTCGGCAAGGCTGAGCGATAGAATTTTCCAGATCGCTCTGCCGGCTTTTCCAGCCTCCGTATAAACATCAAGAATTTTCTTTTGATAGTTGATCATTTTTTGGCATCTCTATCCGCGCGGGGCTTTGATAATAAAGGATTCTGTAACGATCCGCGCTTTCAATCCGGACTATCGCTCTAACGCCGTAATAATTATTCTCCGCAGATGTATAGCCGATTGCTTCAACGGTGTAAATGTTTGAATCGGCGGTTGTCACATAAGGCGCGATCCTGGCGTAGTCGCCTGTTGATAACATGGATTGAAATCCGGAGCCGTCTTTTTTTGCATTGTCCGCCGTCCGGTAGTTGATGATGGACTGCAGGATCTCATCCGTCATCAGCGGTATGGCCCTGAGCACGTCGAGCGAAGCCGCATAGATGTTGATCTGGACGGACGAGGAATAGATGGTCAGATATTTGATCAGACCCGGCCGGCCTTCTTCTCCATAAAGAATGTCCCGCGTCATCCCCTTGACCAGAAGAAGCTCGTCAAGATTTTCAAAATTGGCATCTTTTGCCTTATAGGGATTGGGCAGACTCATGTAATAGTCGCTTTCCGCGCCGTGAAGCCGGTGGAGATCATCCCCGTCTTTCCAGTCCAGGATGGAATCAATGATGGTGTCCACCCGCGTCTTTTCCACGCCCAGGTTCATGAGCAGATTGGCCAGCGTCAGGGCGGTGCTGTCGGTGAGCAGGTTAATATTGATTTTCCCCGTTTCATCCATGCCGGCAAACTGATAATGTCCCTCGCCCGTCTGCCCGGAATGAAAAGAGCCGTCCGTCGGATAGATTTCCATCTCGTCCAGGTTGGTCGTATTATTTTTATTGGCGTTGCGATAGAAGATTTCCAGGATGGCTCTGTTCATGCCCGCCTCGGCCAGATACTTGTTTTCCGCCTGCTCCTTGAAGGTGATCGTGGAAAACACTTCCGAACGAACCATCATGGAAAAAGCAAATGATATGACAATCAGCAGTGTTGCAACCCACAAAACAATCATCAGCGCAATGCCGCTGTCGTTTTTAACAATGCTGATCGCCTGCCGGATCGGTTTCATCCCATCCCTCATTTTGCCCCATCGGTTTTTTTGACGGATGAGGCGTATCCCGCGCGGGTTTGAACAAAAACATCCGCCGTCAGAATCTTTTTCTTCAATCCGTCCGCAAAGGTAATCCTGATTTTCCGCGGAAGATTTTTCTCATCCTCCGGCCAGAGATCAATCCATTTGCCCTCTTCCAGCGAACTTTCCAGGTAATACGCAAAAGTGATCGATTCATAGTCATCCGTCAGCCGTGATTCCGCGGCGGCATCCATACCCAGTATTTTTTCTTCTACATACAGGAAATTTCTGCCCTGATCGTTGGTTTTAACAACATATTTAACCAGGCAGTTTCCGGCGCCGCCCTGCCAGATGGAATAGTTGCTGGCAAAGGCCAGGCTGTCTTCTTTGCCCGCGAAGCGGCTTTTCGTTTGGCCGTCTTCGGCATAGAAACCGGCAAACGCCGACTGGATCTGCGCTTCCATCAAAGGAAAAACAATTTTATTTCTCTCCAGGGCATCAATTTTTTTTTCACCCTTCTCCAGGGTTTTATATGCCAGGGAGAGCGTTCCGGTCATAATGCCGACAACCACGGCCAGCATGGCTATCGCCAGCATCATCTCGAGCAGTGTGAAACCCCGTTGGTTCAATATCCTTCCCCGAATATTCATTGACTTTTTAAAGCATCGGATTTGGAAATCATTTTCTGCGTATTCAGCGTGGTCCGCTTGGATCGTTTATTATTTGAATCGATAACGGAAACCGTAATTTCCAGAAGCTTGACCGGAAGGGCTTCCGTGCGTTCCCTGATGGCTTCGGCAACAGTGATCTCATACGTAAAGCCCTCGTCATCGACATCCTGCCATGTTTTAGCCTCGGACAAATCGCTGTCGAGCACTTCTCTCATTTTGCCGTTGGCGCGTTCCAGCGCCTCGATCCGGTCGCCGGAGACGGACAGAGTGCGCAAATTGGCGGAAGAGAGTTGAATGACGGACACGACCACCAGGCAGATCAGGACAAGCGAGACCATGATCTCCAGAAGTGTAAAACCCCTCTGCCCGCCGGGATCATTATTCATGATGATCATCCTCTGTGTCCACAATCAACGCCGTCATCACAGGATCGGATTTGATGATGATGACCTGGTTGTCTCTGAAAAGCCCGATCCGGCTCCATTGGCCGACTCCGGTTGCCTCACACGCCAAGTTGTATTTTCCCGCGGTGAGAGGTTCAGCGTTGAGATCGGATTCATAAATGGCAATTTTTGTTTTTTCCGGTATTCGGCTCACCCGGCGGCCTTTGATCCCATAGTTTCCGTCGTCCAGATCAAATTGAACGATCTGCTTTTCATTTTTGGCGGCAGCCAGATGTTTGGCGTATTTGAGCGTTGCAACGATTTCCCGCGCCGCCGCTTTGTGTTTGGCTCCCGACAGGGCGTTGGTCAGCATGGCGGCGCTGATGCCCAGTATCAACGACATCAACACCAGCACGACCAGGATTTCGATCAGGGTAAAGCCCCGATTTTGCCTCTCAAAATAAAACATCGCCGCTGTTGACCTATTAAAAAGGTATGTCCGTGATGCTGAAAATCGCCATCAACAGGGAGATGACGATGAAGCCGACAATAAAAGCCATGCCCAGAATCAAGGCAGGCTCCAAAATGCCGATGAACCGCTTTATGGAGTTTTTCAAGCTTTTCTCGTACGTGTTGGCGACTTTGATCAGCATAACATCCAATTGGCCGGTCTCTTCTCCGACCTTGATCATGGACATGGCCAGTTCGGGAAAAATATTGGCGTCGGCCAGCGGTTTGGAAATCCCTTTGCCCTCTTTGATTTCTTTGGTGACCTGATCCAAAGCGGAGGAGACGGCAAAGTTGCCGATAATGTCCTTGGCATTTTTCACCGCCTGCAGAAGCGGCACGCCGCTGCGCAGCAACGCGCCCAGGGTCCGGCAAAATCTGGCCGTCTCCAGTTTCAAAATAATATCCCCCATCAACTTGATTTTCAGTTTATCCCAATTATATCGGCCTTTGTCGGTCTTGATATAGGATCGGGCAACAAACCAGAGGATCGCCAAAGCCAGCAGAATGATCCACCAGTAAGACAAAAGAATATGGCTGAAGCCGACCAGGATCTGCGTGGAAACGGGCAGCTGCGTTCCCAGATCGGCAAAGATTTGCGTAAATTTCGGCAGCACTACCGTCACCAAAACAATAATCGACAAAATGCCGGTCACGACCAGAATCACGGGATAAATCATCGCGGAAAAAATATGGTTTTTTAACTCCTCCGATGCTTCCAGAAATTCATTCAACTTCTCCAGCGCCATGTCCAAGGCTCCGCTGAGCTCCCCGGCCCTGACCATGTTAATGTACAGAACAGAAAAAACATTAGAATGTTTTTGCAGGGCGTCGGAAAACGTGCTGCCTTCGCGGATGGACTTGAGGACGTCGAAGATGATGTCCTTCATTTTCTTGTTCCGGGCAACGCCCAGCAGGATGTTCAGACTCCGGTCCAGGGGCAGACCGGCGCTCATCAGGGTGTGGAGTTCTGTGGTGAAAACCTGCAGTTCGCTTTTGGCCGACTGAAAGGAAAAGGCGTCTTTTCCAAGGCCCTGTTTGACCTCCTGAATGCGCAGGGGCACAACATTATTGTTTTTCAGAAACAGCTCGACTTCGTGCCCGCTTCGGGCCTCGATCACTCCTTCTGATACGGTGCCGTCCCGGTTAATGGACCGGTAGGAGAAACTGGGCATTAGAGCTCCTGCGTCGCGCGGAATATTTCGTTAATCGTGGTCAGGCCCGCCTTTACCTTCAGCAGGCCATCCTCCATCAGTGTGCGCATCCCGTTTATTCTGGCCGCTTCGCGTATCTCCCGGCCGTCGGCATTTTTGACAATCAACTGATGAATGGAGCTGTCCATGGTGAACAATTCAAAGATGCCGGAACGTCCCAGAAAACCGGTGTACGCGCATTCTTCGCAGCCCCGTCCCCGGTAAAGCGTCACGCCCCCTTCGGGAAAAAGTTCCCTGGCCCGTTCTCCCGCTGTGGCTTCTTTGTCAACTTCCCTGCAGGCCGGACAGATTACGCGCACCAGCCGCTGCGCCAGCACGCCGCGAATGGTTGCCGCCAGAAGGAAATTCGGCACGCCGATATCGAGCAGACGGGTAATGGCCGTTGGGGCGTCGTTGGTGTGCAGGGTAGAAAAAACCAGATGCCCGGTAAGAGACGACTGGATGGCGATTTCCGCCGTTTCCAGATCGCGTATTTCGCCGATCATGATAATGTCCGGGTCCTGGCGAACGATATGGCGCAGAATATTTGGAAAATCCAGGCCGATTTGCGGCATGACCTGGATCTGATTGATCCCCTTGAGATGGTACTCGATAGGGTCTTCCACCGTAATGATTTTTTTATCCGGCGAATTGATTTTATCCAGCGCTCCGTAAAGCGTGGTGGTTTTTCCGCTGCCGGTCGGGCCGGTCACAAGAATAATGCCGTTGGGATTTTTTATTAATTGATTGAAGGTGACAAGCGAATCGGCGGGAAACCCCAACTGTTCCATGTCAATCTTGATGCCCTTCTGCCCCAGGAGACGCATCACCAGGCTTTCGCCATACAGCACCGGTATGCTGGAAACACGCACGTCGATTTCCGACCCGCCGACCTTGAGCTTGATTCTCCCGTCCTGCGGCAGACGCCTTTCCGCGATGTTCAGCTTGGCCATGATCTTGATGCGCGAGAAAATAGCCGCCTGAAGTTTTTTAGGAATGATTTCGATGTCATGCAGAACTCCGTCGATGCGGTAGCGGACTTTGACTTCGTCGTCAAAAGGCTCGATGTGTATGTCGCTGGCGCGGCTTTCCAGTGCGCGCGTGATGATGATATTGACCAGCTTGATAATCGGCGCTTCGGACGCCAGATCCTGAAGATGGCCGACGTCTTCCTCTTCTTCGCGGATGTAATGAACGGCGGCGTCCTCGATATTTTCGATGATCTTGTTGATGTCCTGCATGTCCTGGCTGTAGAATTTTTCCAGGTGGTCGTTGATGGCCTGGCTTTCGCTGGTATAGATTTCCAGGTTGTGGGAAACGGCAATTTTGATCGCGTCGATGACTTCCTGGTTATGCGGGTCTGCCATGACGATTTTTAAAGTGTCCTGCTTGAATTCCAGCGGCACAACTTTATTTTCCCGGATAAAACGCACGGAAAGCGTTTCCATGACAAAGGGAACCTTGGGGAAATTTTCCGGTTCAAGATATGGCACATCCGGCTGCAAAATTCCGACCTCTTTATCATCAATGTCCGGTGGGTCTGCCTTGCTGCAATGTTTTTCTATTGCTTCTTTACAGGTTCTTTTTCCGTTTTGGGCCTGCCGCTCACATTTTTCTGAATATCCCCGCTCATCTTTTCATCTTTAAACTTTTCGATGAAGCGGTCAGTAACCGTCACCGCGTCCGTGTTATCCTTTACGATATGCGGGGTCAGCAAAATAACCAGTTCGGTTCTTTCTTTTTCCTTGCTGGTATTGCCGAATAAATAACCGATGATCGGGATCTTGACCAGCCAGGGCAGTCCGGCTTTGGCATTTTTGTCGGTTTCCTGAATCAGGCCGCCGATCACGATGGTCTGGCCGTCCTTGACGACCAGCTTGGTTGTGGCCTCCGTCTTGGTCAGAATAATTTGATCTTCATTGGAATATAATTTGATGGTTGAATAATCGGAGACTTCCTGCGCTATCTCCAGCGAAACCAGTCCGCTGTCGTTGATCATCGGCTTGACTTTTAAAATGATGCCAATGTCCTTATATTGAATGGTTCTTTGCGGCGCGACGACGGTTGATCCATACGTTTCCGAAGTTGGAATGGGCACCTGCTGGCCGACCTGAATTCGGGCTTCGTTATTGTCGGAAACCATGATGTGCGGCGACGCCAGAAGTTTTGCCTTGGATTCCGTGGCCAAAGCGTTGATCACCAGCCGCACCGCTCCGCCGCTGTCAATACCGATCGCACTCAATCCTCCGGCTGTCGCTCCTTTTGTTTTCACATCGCTTAGGGTGGAAGGATTGAAAAGAAGGTCAAACGTCTCAAAATTTAAAAATTTATTTTTGATCGCAAAGGCCAGTCCAAAGTTCAGCTTATCGGTCAATTGAATTTGGGCAATCATGCCTTCAATCAGCACCTGCCGGGGAATCAGATCCAGCTCCTTGATGGTTGCTACAATAATATCGTAATCTTCACGCGTGCCTAAAATGACCACTGCGTTCAATTTTTCATCGGCGAATATCTTTGTTGCTTCCGAGACAATCGCCTCCGTCCCGCCGGCCTGCACGGTGGTCACCGCAGCAGGTTTTACCTGCGATGCCGCGGGAGACGGGGAAACGGTTTTCCCGGCCTTATCCGTTGTCTGGGCGCTTGCCCCCAGATAAATCTGCTGAAGCATGGCCACAAGATCTTTCGCGTTGGTGTTCTGCACATGATGCACAAACACCCGGACGCCTTTTTTCTCTTTCATTTCCGAGTCAAAATATTCAATCAACTGAAGAATGCGCCGCACATTGGCGTCCGTATCCGCGATAATAATGTGGTTGGCTTTGGGCACATCCACCACTACGGCATTGGTGGAAACAAAAGGATTGATCAGTTTGACGATTTCCGACGACTGCATGTAGTTGAGCGGCACAATCTGCAAAACCGCTTTGCCTTTTAATTCCGTCGTTAATATCTTTCTTCCGATCTTGATTTCCGAAGGTTCCTTGGACAAATCGCTGATGGGGATGATCCTGTAGAGTTCGCTCTCTTCAATAATTGCGACCCCGTTCAACCGCAAAATGACTTCCATTAGGGGCATGACTTTTTCCCTGGCAACCGGAGCGACGGACCGGAAAGTAACTCTGCCTTTCACACGGGGATCGATGATATAGTTTAATTTCAGTATTTCGCCGAAAACGGTTTGAATGACGGAATAAATATCAGCATCGTCAAAATTCAGGCTGACGCTTCCTCTGACGGGCGGAGACATGGTGCTGCTTGGCTCAACAGCCTGTATGGGCTGGTGACCGGTCGATATGGACTGACCGACGGGATTTTGAGGTGTCTGCTGCGGATTTTTCGGAATGGCTGAGCCGGACGGCAACAGCGTTTTGGAATCGACGGGCATGGCCGGTGCAGGCGGCGCCACCTTGCCGGGTGAAATATTTTTGACAGGCAAAGGGAAAGCTGCCGGTTGCCTGTTCTGGGTTCCTTGCATACCAGCGGATTGCGGATCAATGACTTTAGCGTTGTGACGGCTATCGACAACAACCGGTGTCCCTTTCTCTTGTGTCCCGGATTTAACGGTCTCTGTCTTTTTGATGCCAGGGGAATCAGCAGATGCTCCTTCTTTCGTCACATCTGCAAAGAGAATTAACGGGCAGGCCAATAACATCAAGAAAAGAATGATCGTAATCTTTCGCGTCATGCTTTTATTCCCAGCTTCCGATATCCTTGTCTTCACCTTCTCCGCCTTGAGCGGCGTCGCGCCCATAGGAGAAAAGATCATACTCGCCATGTGTGCCGGGACATTGATAATGATAGGGATGCCCCCAGGGATCGTTGGGCAGCGCTTTTTTTAAATAAGGGCCGTCCCACTTTTCAATATTAGTATTGGTAACCAAAACGTTAAGTGATTCCTGAGTTGTTGGATAGCGCCCCACGTCCAGACGAAATTGATCCAGCGCCTGCCCGAGAAGTTCAATCTGTGCCTGCGCGGTGGATTGCTTGCCTTTGCCCAGTTTGGGAAACAGCCTCGGTGCGACAAGAGCGGCCAACATGGCAATCATCACCATAACAACAAGAATTTCAATTAACGTAAACCCTTTGGCTTTAAGTTGTCGTTTATGGATGACTTTGAACATGAAAATCCTTTCTTGGTTGCAAAAAACTGCAAAAGCCTTCACGCAAATCGCAAATAAGTCAATTATAACGATTGTGTAAAAAACTTTTGTCTTTGTACAGCAAACTTGACGCGAATGCAAGGCGGATTATGAAAGAGGGGCAAATGCAAATCGGGGAGGGTAAACACCCTCCCCGACCCGACCTTTCAATTCTTTACATCTAAAAGATGAAACTGATAATTTGACAGCCTGAATTTCACACTACGTTTCAAAAACCGGTTAAACTTCTTCCGGCAGCTTGCTCCATTATTCAATCTGCAAGCCGCCGGATCAAAAAGCTATGAGCCATGAGCACCTTCACCCTGCGCCCCACCAAAGGGGGACAAACATCCTATCGCCCATAGCCCATGCCCCATCGCCTCTCGCCTATTCCCCCACCGCCATCATGGCAGGGTTGTCCGGGGTCAACTGGGTCCAGTTTGTGCCGTTCCACTGCCAGATGCCGTTCCCCGTAAAGGTCCCGTAAAGGATGGACCCTGCAGCTGCCATGCTCGCAGGGCTGTCAGGAGTTAGTTTGTTCC
>JAQVQT010000038.1 GCA_028701435.1 Smithellaceae bacterium
GCCGTTTCAAAAGCCAGATACGTCGCCTGCCAGTGCGTTCCCGTGAGAATGACCGGACGCAGCGGAGAGGACGGCGCTACCGATGTCTGGGCCGCGCTGCACGAAGACAGCAGCAAAACCCATAAAAGCAAAAACGGCAAATCGTTTCGTTTCGTGTTTTTCAATCGGGCCTCTTTGCCTGACGGCTTCCATTATTTTTCTCCATTTTTGACCTCTCAAGAATGATAAAATACTATCATGTGTGATTCTTCTTTCGCCAAACGCTTGAATTCGGGGTCTCGCAACGGAGAGTCCGCTGGAATACCTGGTCAGGCATCGTTGTTTTTCGACAGATAGTCCGCACCTAGAGCATCTTGGACACCTTCATGCAATTAATCATATCATATTTCAGAAAATTTTGAATTGATTGTTGAGCCGATCAAGCCATCTTCATTCAATCTCCAGAAGAATCGGGAGATAGTCGTCTTCTCCACCATCATTTCGGCGAAGGCCGGAATCCAGGGAAAAATTGCAATGTCAATCCTAAATGGCCTGTTTGTCGATAAATTGTCTTGACTTTCCCTGCATTAGGTATAGCTTGCAATCAGACAATGTAATAGACATCCATCGCAACCATGAATTTCTTTCCAGCATAGGAAAATCGTAGTCGTTGTTAAAGCCCTGCCCATTACAATGAGGCTGGGCTTTTTGTTTTTTGATCGAAAATGGATGGAGAACCTTTGGATGGCACGAAGCGATTGTTTTAAAAAAGGAGAAGGAAATGAATATACACCTGATGGAGCCATTGAATAAATTTGTGAAGTTACCAGACAGCAGATGGGAAAGCGGATGGTGGAATATCGATGAAAGCAAGGCTAAGAAACTGGTTGGCGGGGAAATTTATTTTCACAAAAAACAACAGGAACCATCCTTTTTTGGCGGTTCGATAACAGGCTATCGCATCGATCAGAATGCAGAATGCCAGGGGAAAATTGTTTTCACGCTCCGATATAACGCGGCATGCAGAAATGTTAAGACGGACAAGACCGGATGGTCTAAAAAAATGAAGATCATCGACCATGACTGAAGATCTGCCGAATTACCGGCTGCGGATCAAAAAACCGTTATTCCCGGCATTTGAGTCGAGACTCTCCGGATAAATGGCGCATCTCCAAAGATAGGCCGAGTGGCCAAGACGATGAAACATCATGTCCATTTCCGCCGGGTCGTTTTCTATCAAGGCTTTCTTTTGGGTTGCTTATCAAATTTATCCTTGGCCTTTTGCTTCTGTTTTTCAGCGCTCTGTTTCTGACCCTTTTCCTTGTTTTTCTTGCCGCCCTTGTCTCCCATGGTAACACTCCTTTTGTATTTTTTTAAAACATCTTTCAGCAGTGTGGCGTTGGATGCAGACAGTAGCCCCGTTTCCGGTGACAAAGCTTTACACAGAAAGACGCATAGGTCAATCCGCACTTTGGGCGATTGGCCCGGCTGCAATGGATTGGGCAATATCCGAGAGCGCCGGGGGAGCAGGCGTCTTTGCATAGGCCTTTCTCCGCCGTGTCAACATGCGTTTTAATTCTTTATCTGCCTGTTTCTGCTGCCTTGCTCTTTCTTTGGCCTGCGTTCCGCTGTTATTCATTGGACTCCCCATTTTTAAACCCCCATTTTATCTTTCCGGAAAATGAAAAATACATGCTGAAAAATTAAAGAGGCGCTCCAGACAGCATATCCTGATAGAGCGCCTCTTTCTGATGAATCCAAATTCTGATTACATAAGTTTTACGTTTTCCGCTGCAGGGCCTTTTGCACCCTGAACAACATCGAAGCTCACAGCCTGGCCTTCGGCCAGCGTCTTGAAACCGGTGGCTTGAATGGCGCTGAAATGAACGAAGACGTCCCCGCCATCACTCTTCTCGATAAACCCAAAACCTTTACTCTCATTGAACCATTTTACTTTACCTTCCGCCATAATGAGTATCCTCCTTTCCCCCATATTTATCTCAAGTCGAACGCCATGATGACAGAAATAAAAAAGCCACCAACACTGTTAAAGAGTAAGGTGGCCGCCTTTGCACTTCAAATGGTCATGACGCAACTTTTTCTGTACCCTAATGCTAATAGACCAGCGAAAAGTACAGGATATGGTTGAACCCTACTTGCCTTATGACGTAATGTCAAGCCATTAATCACAGAACCGGGATTGCATTATTTCAGAAAGCGAGCCATGCTTTCCCAAATCCGGCGCAAGACGCTAAAGTCGGAAGGTTAAAAAAGGGTAAAGCCAGGTTAAAGAAATTTTTTGGATAAGGAATCGGAATTTTGCTAATAAAAATGGCGGAGAGAGCGGGATTTGAACCCGCGGTACACCTTTAAAGGGCGTACAATCGCTTAGCAGGCGATCGCTTTCGGCCACTCAGCCATCTCTCCGCTGATTTTTTCAGGCCTGTATGTTTAAAACAGTACGTCTCAATCTGCAAGAAGTTCTGTGTTTTCTGGCGGAGGGAGCAGGATTCGAACCCGCGAACCTTTCGGTCAACGGTTTTCAAGACCGCCGCCATAGACCACTCGGCCATCCCTCCATCATGATGTTTTGTTCCCGGTTGTCCTTCCGGCCTTACGGAGTGATCCGCTCCAGACCTCTCATATAGGGACGCAGCGCCTCCGGAATGATGACGCTTCCGTCGGCCTGCTGATAGTTTTCCAGAACCGCGACGACGGTGCGGCCCACGGCCAGTCCGGAACCGTTCAGAGTATGGACGAATTCCACCTTGCCGCTGTCTTTCCGGCGGAAGCGGATTGCCGCCCGCCTGGCCTGGAAATCCTCAAAGTTGCTGCACGAGGAAATTTCCCGGTACGTGTCCTGTCCGGGCATCCAGGCTTCCACGTCGTAGGTTTTGGCCGAAGAGAAGCCCAGATCGGCCGTGCACAGGCAAACGGTGCGGAAAGGGATGCCCAGCCTTTTGAGGACTTCTTCCGCGTTGGCGGTCAGCTTTTCCAGCTCGTCGTAGGACGCCTCCGGCTTGGAAAACTTGACCATCTCCACTTTATTGAACTGGTGCTGGCGGATCAAGCCCCGCGTATCCTTCCCGTAGGAGCCGGCTTCCGCTCGGAAGCACGCCGAATACGCCACCAGATAGATCGGCAGTTTTTCCTCTTCCAGGATTTCATCCCGGTAAACGTTCGTGACCGGAACTTCCGCCGTCGGAATCAGGTAATAGTCCATTCCTTCAATTTTAAAAAGGTCTTCCTTGAACTTGGGAAGCTGTCCGGTCCCGGTCATGCTCTCGGCGTTGACCATGAAGGGCGTGAACACCTCCGTGTAGCCGTGGTTCGCCGTGTGCAGATCCAGCATGAAGTTGGTAATCGCCCGCTCCAGTTGCGCCCCCGCTCCACGGTAGAGCGTAAAGCGCGCTCCGGTGATTTTCGCGCCGCGCGCGAAATCCAGAATATTCAGGTTTTCCCCCAGTTCAAAGTGCTGTTTCGGCGCAAAACAGAAGGAGGGCTTTTCTCCCCAGGTCCGCACGACTGTGTTATCTTCGGAACTGCCGCCCTGCGGCACGGATTCGTGCTGAATGTTCGGCACGATCATGACAAAGGCGTTGAGCTCTTCTTCCGTAACGCGCAGGGTTTCGTCGTATTCCTTGATTTTGGCCGAAACATCTCCCATTTTGGCAATCAGGGCGGAAGCATCCTCTTTCTTCTTTTTCAGTTCACCGACCTGCTTGGAAACGCTGTTGCGCTCGTTGCGCAGGGTTTCCACCGCCTGCAGGATGTCACGCCTTTTGGCGTCCAGGCTGATAAAGCGGTCAAAATCAATATTTTGTCCCCGCTCGCTCATTTTTTTGCGGACGATCTCCAGATTTTGTCTTAAATACTTGATATCCAGCATAATTTACCTTCAAATCCCTGGCGGATCGGGTCCGCCTAAAGACGCGTTTCCCTATCACTTTGGACTATTGAAGTCAATGGTTTTATCGGGCCGAATCAACCCTGAAGCCGGTCAGCCTCTTTTGAACTATCTTCAAAAAGGCTCGCATTTCCGGGCTTTTGATAAGGTAGGCGCACACAAAGTATGCAATTGCTCCGGCCAGAACGGCAAAGACGAGATAGATCAGCCGTTCCTGAAATCCCGAGGAAGTATTCCAGGGCATTCCATATTCCACGAGCCCGATGGCCGCCAGCATCGCGGCGGAAGAGGCAATGATCTTGAAAATGGAGGTATAAAACGCGCGATCGAGATACGGTCCGATTTTGTTTCTCAGCACAAACGCCAGGACTCCGACATTGACGGCGGCGGAAATGGAGCCGGCCAGCGCGATGCCGTTGTGCCGGAGCGGATACATCAGCGTCAGGCTGAAGACCACGTTGACAACCAGCGCAATAATTCCCGCCTTCAGAGGCCATTTGGAATCCTTCAGAGAATAAAAGGCGGAAACGAAAACACGCATGACCGAGTAAGCCCAGAGCCCCAGCGCGTAGCAGAACAGTGCCTGGCCGGTAAAGACGGCCGCCTGGGCGTCAAACGCGCCGCGCTGGAACAGCACGGAAATAATGGGCAGATGGAGCGCCATCAGGGCAACCATCGAGGGGATGGTCAGAAAAAGCAATAGCCGCAGGGAAAAAGAAATGCTGGATTTCAGCTCTTCGGTTTTTCCCGCGGCGGCATGCGCGGAGAAACTGGGCAGCGCCGCCGTTCCGATGGCAATGGCGAAAATTCCCAGCGGGAACTCCATGATCCGGTCGGCGTAAAACAGATACGTGACCGAACCGCCCGGCAGCAGGGAGGCCAGCACCGTTCCCACAAAGACATTGATCGTGCCCACGCCTGCGCCGAGGATGGCCGGAAGCATCAGCGCGCCGATCTGCCGGATGCCCGGGTGCCGCAGGTTGAACCGGAAATGAAACGACACGCCGAATTTTCTGAGGGCGGGCCACTGCATGGCCAGCTGCAGGACGCCGCCCGCCAGAACGCCGACGGCCAGCGCCGTGATCGGCTGATCAAAAGAGTCATGCAGAACAAGGGCGGCCGTGATCATGGCGATGTTGAGCATCACCGGGGACAGGGCGGGCGAGGTGAAATGCCGGAAGGAATTTAAAATGCCCATGCACAGGGCGACGAGCGCGATAAAAAAGATGTAGGGAAACATCAGGCGGTTCAGAAAAACCGCGAGCTGGTATTGGTCGGGATTGGCCATGAAGCCGGGAGCAATCAGTCCGACAATCACTGGCGAGAGCAGAATGCCCAGCGCGGAGACCGCGGCCAGAATGACGGAAAGGATCGTAAAGGCGTTGTCCGCCAGTTCCAGCGCTTCCGGCTTGGTTTTCTTCTGCAGGTACTCGGTAAACACCGGAACGAAGGAAACCGTGAGCGACCCTTCGCCCAGCAGGCGCCGGAGCATATTGGGAATGCGAAACGCCACCCAGAAAGCGTCCGTCGTCCAGCTTGCCCCGAAAAAAGCGGCGATCACCATGTCCCGGACCACGCCGAGAACGCGGCTGACCATTGTCGCGGCGCCCACGATCCCCGCGGCTTTGGCGACTTTTGCGTTTTCTGATTTTTCCGTCGGATTGTTCATTTCTTCAATTGCGCCTTGCTCATTGCCGGCGACTATGCGTCAGGAGGGAGATCCAGGCTTCGAAGTCTTTGCTCCAGCTCCGTTCGATTGACGTCGCTGACCAGGATCGTCTTCTTGCGTCCTCTGGCCCCAGCGGAAATTTTCAACAGGCTTTTCCTCAGCCTCAATTTTTTGGCCAGCAGTTCGATGCAGGCGTCGTTCGCCGCCCCTTCCACCGGCGGCGCGGTGACCTTTACTTTCAGCATGCCGTCGGCAATGCCTGCAATTTGCGCCCGCGAGGCGTGCGGATTGACGTGGATGTCAAAGGACAAGCCGTTTTTTGTTTCGCGAATGAGAAGCGCAGGGGTCAAAACGTTTGCCTTTCTAAAAGCCGCGCGCCGCCTGGATCATGGTTTGAACCAGAAAATATTGCAGAAAGATGATGACCAGCAAAACAACCAGCGGCGCAAAATCAATCGGCAGATTATGCCGGGGAATGATTCTGCGTATCGGGGCCAGCACCGGTTCGGTCACGCGGTATAAGAAGATGACAATCTTATTGTAAGGATCGGGATTGACCCAGGAGATGAGCGCGCGGGCGACGATGATCCACAGATAGACCGTCAGAATAATGTCGATCACTTTTGCCAGCGCGATGATAAAATTGCTCAATGCAAACATCATAACCTCACGGTGAATCTTTTGCTCACCGCGGGAACCAAACCCGCGGTGTCAATCTGAGGCCGTTTTTCAGGCCGAAGCGATTTCCACACAGAAATTTTTCAAAGCATCATTGAACGCTTCGGGTTTTTCCAGCATGGCCATGTGTCCCGCGCCTTCGATCAGGACGCATTTTGCCCCCGCAATGCTCCCGGCAATCTTTTCGGAAGAAGCAGGCGGCGTCATTTTGTCTTCCTTGCCGCAGACGGCCAGCACCGGCACGCGGATGTTTTCCAGTTCTCCCGTCAGATCAAATTTGCTGCACGCCAGCATGTCGCCCGCCACGACATCGACGCGGGCCTGGCCCAGGCTTTCGCGCAGAGGCCCGAAGAGTTTCGGGCGGTTTTCTTTGGCGATGGAGAATTTGCACATCAGGTCCAGAATCAAATCCGGCTGTTTGGCAAATCCGTCCAGAATGTCGGGATTGACCGGCATGGTTAAGCCGCCGCCCGCGGCCACGACGCCGCTTACATCCCGCGGATATTGCACGGCGAAGCTCAGGGCGATGGCCGCGCCCAGCGAGTGGCCCACCAAAACCGGTCGCTCCAGCTTCAGAACCTCAAGGATTTCTTTTAATCGCAGGACATAGGCCAAAATATCCTTCTCTCCGCTTCCCTCCGATTTTCCGTGCCCCGGAAGATCGACGGCCGCGATGTTGAACGCTTTGTGCAGGACAGAATACTGTTCGGTCCAGGCGCCGGAATTGCCGCCGGAGCCGTGAAGAAAGACCAGGCTTTGCGCGTGGGCGCCGAAATTGGCCGGATTGACCCAGCAGGCAATATTGTTGTCCCCGACCTTGAAATGTTTCATCATGAGTTTTCCCTCCCGTGCCCGTGACTATCACAAAAGCGGGATTTTATACAATCTTCAATATTGTGTTGACAGGATGCCGGGAAAAAGGGCATGTATTTGCCATCCGGAGGACATCAATATGTTTACAGGCAAGAAAGTTGCGATTATCGGAGGGGGGAAGATGGGCGGCATTCTGGCGCAGGGGATGATTTCCCGGAAGATCCTTTCCCCGCAGAATATCACCGTGGCGGACATTGATTCGGCAAGGCTCCATGAGCTGCGTTCTCTCCTGAAGCTGCGGGTCACCAACGACAACCGCCAGGCTGTGAAGGATGCCGATATTGTCGTGCTGGCCGTCAAACCTCAGAATTTTCCCGAAACCCTCAAAGGGATTCGACAGGCTTCGAATTCATCGAAGCTGTTCATTTCGATCGCCGCGGGCGTGACGACGGATTCCATCGAGAAGCTGCTGACCCGGAAACCACGCGTGTTGCGCGTGATGCCCAATGTCGCCGCGCTGGCGGGCGAAGGCGCCGCGGCCGTGGCGAGGGGTCATTTTGCCCGCAAAGATGACGTACAGTACGCCCTGGCGATGCTGGGCGCCGTCGGCCTGGCCGTGGAAGTGGAGGAGAAGCTCATGGATGCCGTGACGGGACTCAGCGGCAGCGGCCCGGCCTATTGTTTTGTAATGATCGAAGCCCTGGCGGATGCCGGCGTTCAACTGGGTCTTGGACGGGACCTGGCCGAAAAGCTTGCCGCGCAAACCATGCTGGGCGCGGCTCGCCTGTGTCTTCAGGAAAATCAGCACCCCGCCCGGTTGAAAAACATGGTGACCTCTCCCGGCGGAACCACCGCCGCGGGCTTGCGGGTGCTGGAAGAAGGGAAAATACGCGCGACGCTGACGGGCGCCGTGGAGGCGGCCGCGCGGCGGTCCAGAGAACTGGCCGGTTCATAATAAATAGAAAAATCAAGTGAGGGGAAAATGGAGATCAAAGGGAAAACGATCATTGTGACCGGGGCGGCTTCCGGCATCGGCCGGGGTCTGTGCCGGCGGTTTGCAAAAGAAGGCGCGAAGGCCATCATTGCCGCCGACATCAATGAAGCGGGCGCGAAGGCCGTCGCCGCGGAAGTGGGGGGAGAGGCTTTTGTCTGCGACGTGCGCAAAGAAGCGGATGTCGTCGGTCTGGTGAAATTCACGGAAGACCGCTACGGCGGCGTTGACCTTTTTTGCTCCAACGCCGGCATCATTGCCATCGGCGGCTACGAAGTGGATAACGAAACCTGGCAGCGCATCTGGGAAATTAATGTTCTCGCGCATGTCTTCGTGGCGCGGGCGGTCATTCCCGGAATGATCCGGCGCGGCGGCGGCGCGATCATGATTACGGCTTCCGCGGCCGGGCTGTTGAGTCAGATCGGATCTCTGCCTTACTCCGTCACCAAGCACGCAGCGGTGGGCATGGCGGAAAATCTGGCGATCACCTACGGCGGCCAGGGAATTCAGGTGTTTGCGCTTTGTCCGCAGGCGGTGGAGTCGGAAATGACGCGCCAGCATGAAGGCGGCGGCGTGGCGGGAGTGGACGGCCTGATGAAGCCGGAGCAGCTGGCGGACGCCGTCATGGAATCTTTTGCCGCCGATGAATTTCTGATTCTGCCGCACAAGGAAGTCAAAACCTACATCCAGCGCAAGGCGGCGGATTATAGCCGGTGGATTCTGGGCATGCGCAGACTGCAGGAGCGATTCTTCACCGGCGCGCCGTTAAAAAAGTAAGAAGCAGTCTGAAGCGGTTTCGTTGGTTCCTTGCATCCGATAAGGGGGAAGCCCATGGGTGGCGAATCCTGCGCGTCAGTGGACAACCTTCAGGATCTGGAGCAGGCGCTCCTGGCAGACGACAGGGTGATTGTCCTCGTGTACGCCACCTGGTGTCCTTTCTGCCGGAAGGTCCTGCCGGTGTTTGAAAAACTGGCGCGGAGGGAAAACCAACGCCTGCTCCTGGTGGCCGACGATGAGGAGCGCGTTGCGGATGTGTACGACGTCGATATTTTCCCGACGTTGATCCTGTTTGAAAAGGGCCGCGTCGTCAAACGCCTCGACGGCAGACCGGGGGTGGGCCTCGGCGAAAAACAAATCGCCGATTTCATCAAATCTTGTCTGCCGGCTGAGCCCGGTTAGCCTGCGGAGCCCGATACCCTTGGATATTTTCGTTACTTTTTCTGAGTAAAAATCAAAAGATAGAAGAAATAATTGACCATTGACTATGAATATCCTTTAAAAAAAATAGTCTCACTATGATAAAAAATAATACTTGACAGTGGGACTATGAAGATGTAGGTTAAATCAAACTTAAAAAAGGATATTGGAATGGCCGACCGCGTTCGAGCAAAAACCAGAAAAGACCGCATTATGGACGCGGCTTTGCGGATTTTTGCCGAAAAAAGTTTTCAGGAGGCGACCATCTCGGAAATCAGTAAAGAGGCGGGTGTTTCCGAGGCCACGATTTACGAATATTTCGGCACCAAGGAAGACCTGCTCTTTGCCATCCCCGAAAAAATCTCCAACGACACCTACGAAGAATCCGAAGCCGTCCTGCCCTTTATTAAGGATGTGGAAGGCCGAATGCGCGCCATCATGCTCAGCTATATTCAGCTCTACGAGAGCAATCCACATTATTCCGCGTTGGTGCTGCTGCAGTTGATGTCCAATAAACGTTTCCGGCAGACGCAGGCGCACGCCGCCATTCGGCGTTCCGCGCACAGTCTGCTGGACTGCATTCGCGAAGGCATCGCCAACGGCACATTCCGTCCCGACGCCGACGCCTATCTGATCCGCTCGATGCTGATGGGCACCATCGAGCATCTGTTTATTCACTGGCACATGCAGGGAATGCCCCGGCGCGAAAAAACCATCATGGAGATGCTGGATCCGTTTTTGGAAATCGTTTTGAGCGGCATCCGGGCGAAAAAGGAGCAGCAGGGGCTTACGTTGCATCTGAATCTGGAAGATGCGCGCGCCCTGGGGCAGATTCTGCAAAATGATCCGGCGCTGCAATCGAAGGCGGAGAGCGCGGATGCTTCCCGTACAATCAAAGAAAGAAATTAAACAACGCATATAAAAGAAAGGAGTACCTCCCTATGAGAACCAAGCAAGATTTTATCAACGCCCTGTCGAAAATGAAACGCAACGTCTATTATGACGGGCAGCTGATCGACCGGACGGACGAACTGCAAAGCGACTGCATCAATGTTATGGGCACAACGTATGATGAGGCCGCCAAGCCGGAGAACGAAGTGCTGATGACGGCCACGTCTCACCTGACCGGAGAGAAGATCAACCGCTTCACGCACATTCACCAGAACACGACCGACCTGCACCGCAAGCAAGACATGACCCGTATGCTCTGCCAGAAAGTCGGCGGCTGCATTCAGCGGTGCATGGGCATTGACGGCACCAACGCCATCTACAACGTATCGTTTGAAGCGGACAAGGTGAAACCGGGTGAGACGAATTACCACGAGAACTTCAAGAAATGGCTGACCCGCTTCCAGAAGGAAGACATGATTGCCGCCTGCGCCCAGACGGACACCAAGGGCGACCGCATGCTGCGTCCGGCCGAACAGCCCAACCCCGGCGCCTATGTGCGCATTAAAGAACGATTGAAGGACGGCATCGTGGTCGAAGGCTGCAAGGTGCATATTTCCGAAGCCTCCGTCTCCGATGAAGTGCTGGTGATTCCCACCCGAGCGCTTCGTCCCGAAGACAAGGACTACGCAGTGGGTTTTGCCGTTCCCGCGGACTATGACGGCATGAAGCAGGTGGTGACCATTCATAATTACCGCCAGCGCGAACATTTTAAACGGGGCTTCACGCCGGGGCTGACCGATTCGTACCTGATTTTCGACAACTGTTTCGTGCCCTGGGAGAGAGTGTTTCTGGCCGGCGAAAATCTGCACGGCGGAATCCTGGCGCTGCTCTTCGCCCTGTTTCACCGTCATTCCTACTCCGGCTGCAAGCCCGCCATTGGTGATATGATTCTGGGCACCGCCGCCCTGGCTGCCGAGTGCAACAATATTCACAAGGAATCGCATGTCCGGGAGAAACTCGCCGAGCTCATCATGACGATTGAACTTGGGTATGCCGCCGGCTACACGGCTTCGGATCTGGGCAAGCCGGAAGTGTATATTCCCGGCATGGGTTTTGTTCCCTTCGGCCCCGGCTCCTACATTCCGCATTCCATTTACTGCAACGTGGGACGCTGTCTGTCGGGCGAAGCGGTCTGGCGCGAAGCGGAAATTTTGTGCGACATCGCGGGCGGCGTCGTGGCGACGTTCCCGCATGAAAAGGACTTCACTAATCCGGCCACCGGCGAAGCGCTGCTGAAATACACCAAGCGCAATCCGAAGATGTCGGCCGAAGATCAGGCGCAGTTCTGGCGCTATTTAGGCGACACGATGTGTTCGGCCACCGGAGGCATCGCCAACATCGGCAATTACCACGGCGGCGGATCTCCAATTATGGAGCAGATTGCCATCACCACGCAGTATGACATCGAGTCCCGCAAGAAGCTGGTGAAATACATCGCCGGCATGAGCGGCGGCGACCGCGAAGCCCTGGCGCCGAAAGTCAAAAAATAAAATGGATTCACCCAAGGGGGTCTGACGGCTCAGGCCCCCTTTTATAATCATTTCAAAAGAAAGGATGACGCCATGAGAACCAAGCAGGATTATATTAAAGGTCTTTCCAAAATGAAGAGGAACATTTATTTTGACGGGCAGCTGATCGATCGCGACGATGAATTGCAGATGGATTGTCTCAATGTCATCGGGACCACCTACGACGAAGCGGAAAAGCCGGAGAACGCGGATCTGCTCACTGCCACGTCTCACCTCACCGGGCAGAAGATCAACCGCTTCACGCATATTCACCAGAACACGACCGACCTGCACCGAAAGCAGGACATGACCCGCCTGCTCTGCCAGAAAGTCGGCGGCTGCATTCAGCGCTGCATGGGGATCGACGGCACCAACGCCATGTACAACGTTTCTTACGAAGCGGACAAGGTAAAGCCGGGCGAGACGAATTACCACGAGAACTTCAAGAAATGGCTGACCCGGTTTCAGACCGAGGACCTGGTCGGATGCTGCGCCCAGACGGACACCAAAGGCGACCGCCTGCTGCGTCCGGCCGACCAGCCCAACCCCGGTGCCTATGTGCGCATCAAAGAGCGGACCAAGGACGGCATCATCGTGGAAGGTTGCAAACTGCACATCTCCGAAGCCTCCGTGGCCGACGAAGTGCTGGTTCTGCCCACCCGCGCGCTGCGCAAGGAAGACGCGGACTACGCGGTCGGCTTTGCCGTGCCGGGCGACTGGGATGGTTTGACGCAGGTCGTCACGATTCATAACCTTCGCAACCGCGAACATTTCAAACGCGGTTTCATGCCGGGCGCGACGGACTCCTACATGCTATTCGACAACTGTTTTGTTCCGTGGGAAAGAGTTTTCCTGGCCGGCGAATATCAGCACGGCGGCGCTCTGGCGCTGCTGTTCGCGCTGTTCCACCGTCATTCCTACTCCGGCTGCAAGCCCGCCATCGGCGACGTCATTTTGGGCTCCGCCGCTCTGGCCGCGGAAGTGAACAACATCCACAAGGAATCCCATGTCCGCGAGAAGCTCGCCGAAATTATCATGACGATCGAGCTGGGCTACGCGGCCGGCTATACGGCTTCGGATCTGGGCAAACCGGAAGTCTATATTCCCGGCGTCGGCTTCATGCCTTACGGCCCGGGCTCGTACATTCCGAATTCCAT
>JAQVQT010000235.1 GCA_028701435.1 Smithellaceae bacterium
TTTAAAAGGGCGTTGGCCGCGGGTTCGTTCATTTTGTCCGCGTCGTCGATGATGATGACGCGCTTTCGTCCTTCCAGCGGCCGGAAAGTCATCTGATCCTGAATGCCGCGAACGGCGTCAATGCGGATAAACTGCGTCTGCGCTTCCAGCACATGAATATCCGGGTGGCTGCCGTGCATCATCTTCCGGCAGGCAGGGCAGCTTCCGCAGGCATCCTGCCGTAGGGCGGCGTTTTCACAGTTTAGCGCCTGCGCGAATTCCAGGGCCAGCGTTTTTTTGCCGATGGCCGAAAGTCCGCTGAAAATGTAAGAATGCCCGACCCGCTTTTGGGCCATGGCTTTCTGCAGCATGGTGATTTGTTTCGAATGGCCGTAAATATTTGCAAATGACATCGGAATGAAACCGCCTGGCAACTCAGCGCTGTTTGTTGATGAAATCCATCACCTGCCCGCGGACCTGGAGCGCGATTTCCTCCACGCTTCTGGAAGCGTCGATCCATCGAAACCGTTCGGGTTCCGCCGCGGATAGGTTCAGGTAAGCCTGCCGCACCCGGTTGTGAAAGTCGAGTTTTTCCCGCTCAAAGCGGTCGGCGGCCGCGGGATCTTTGAGACGGGCGTCGCGCCGGCCGGCCCGCTCAAGTCCGGTTTCCACCGGCAAATCAAAAAGGAGCGTCAGCGAAGGCTTTACCTGCATCGCGCAATAGTCGTTGGCCGCGGCGACGAAAGCGGGATCCAGCCCCCGGCCCGCCGCCTGGTAGGCGAAGGTCGCGTCGGAATACCGGTCGCACAGCACGATTTTTCCGCTTTGGAGCGCGGGAAGGACCACCTCCCGCACATGCTGCGCGCGGGCCGCCAAAAACAGCAGAAGCTCCGTTTCCGGGCACATGGCAAAATGGCCGCGGTGGAAGAGAATATCGCCGATTTTGCGGCCGATCGGTGTTCCCGACGGCTCCTGCGTCAGCACCACGGGAATTTTTTCCCCGGTCAGGTAATCGCCCAGGCGTTGAATTTGCGTGGATTTGCCGGAGCCTTCGACTCCTTCAAAAGTGATGAATCGGTTCATGAACGGTTCTCCCGGCATCATGGGGATCGTGAAAAATGATTGCCTCGGAAAAAAAGCCGGAAAGCGCCTTTTTCATTTTGATGGTGGCCCCGGGGGGCGGATGACATTTAAAAAAAGCAGGGGAAAATCCGCCGGTCGGGACGGAGATTCCCCCAACACAAAAGACGCGCGGAACTTATTTTTCTTCTCCGGGAACGATCGCTTCCACCGGACATTGATCGCAGCAGGCGCCGCAGTCCGTGCACAGCTTCGCATCAATCACATACTTGTCTTCGCCTTCGGATATCGCTCCCACCGGACATTCATCCTCGCATGAGCCGCAGGCAATGCATTCGTCTGTAATCACATAGGCCATGTTTTTAAAAATCTCCTTTACGTCAAAAATTTTTCGCGTTTACCGCTTTTCAGCCTGCGCCTAGACCGACACGACTTCCCTGACGGAAGGCACCTGCTGTTTCAGGATCTTTTCGATGCCCATTTTCAACGTCATCTGCGACATCGGGCAGCCGTGGCAGGCGCCGGTCAGTTTGACCTTGACCACGCCTTCCGGAGAAACGTCAATCAATTCCACATCGCCGCCGTCCGCCTGGAGTCCGGGCCGGACTTTTTCCAACGCTTTTTGAACCTGTTCTTTCATAAAGCATCTCCCTTTTCTAGAATGTTCCGGGTTTTGGATCTGTGTCAATGCGGCATTTCATTGACCATGTCCTTGACGACATTGCGGGCGACATCGGGAAGGTCCGGCTTGATCAGCATGTAGCTTTCCCCCAGGTGATGGCCGGCTTTCCACATGAGTTTCCCGGTGGCCGGATCAATCAGCTTCAGGCCGACGCTGACTTTGGCCAGTTTCTTGTCTTTCTCCACCGTGTAATTCCAGTAGTCCACCGCGACCAGCAAAAAGCCGTCCGTATGGGTAAGCTCGCCGATTCTTTTGCTGAGGATGGGATCGGAGTAGTTCAGGGTCTGGAGCTTGGAGATGTATTCCGTCGAGATTCTGCGCAGTTCATCATTGGCCTGAATCTGGCGGTGCAGGGTGGCCGTGTCGATGACGTCCGTAAACCATTTTTTGTCCATGAGCACGCCGGGCACAATCTGTTCGATGGCATTGCGCGCCTCTTCATAGGTCCCGACGTCGGCCGGAAAAACGGCAATTCGTTTGGGATGATAATCCTTGGCCGCCGGGTCCAGTTGAGAATACCGCAGTCCGCCACAGCCGATGACGCTCAAAACAGCAACGACCAGAAGAAACCGTGCGCACACTTTTTTCATCATGATCCTTACCCCCCTTTTATGTTTTGCAGACATCGACCCTACCGAAAAACAAGCCAGCCCAAAACGGCAAAACCGGCAATGATATAGCTGGTTTCCAGAAGCCCTTCAATGGCGGCCCCGGAAAACCCCGCCCTTCTATCACAAAGCCCAAAACAAATCCATACATATAATACGCATAAAATCAGGAAAAGACCGGGCGTTGGGCTCCAGCCGGCCACGGGCGCCGCCAACAAAATCGCCAATAATATCAAAAGAATGATTTTTAGAAGGACCTGTGTTTTTTCCTTGCCGATAATGACGGGAATCGTCTCCCGCCCCAGGAGTTTGTCGCTTTGCATGTCCATGATATCCGACAGGGCCGACCGGATAAACACCAGGACAAATGTAAAAATAAAAGCGACCGCCATCCCGGCGCTGAAGCCCCAGCCGGCGCTCAGGGCGGGCAGAACCGCCGTGGCGATGCCCCACGCGAAGGCCGTAAAAAAGTTTTTGGAGCCGGGAATGTCTCTCAGGCGCCCAAAGCGCCGGTTGCCCGGCAGGATTTTCATGTTGTAGAAACCGCCAGCCACTGAAATGAAAAGCAGCAGCCCGAAAGCGTACACGCTGCTCGCGAGCGACAGCAGAAGAGCGATGAACAGGGACGCAAAGGCCGCCAGACGGAATATTTTCTCGTGCCGCAGGTAGAAAGGCTCTCGGAACGAACCGATCAGGCCGGATTCCTTCGAGGTGACCAGGCGGTTGAGCACGTGCATGGCATAGACAAAAAAGGAAGCAACGGCGATGGATGTGGCCGAGACGGGGATGTTTTGCAGCAGCATTCCGGCAAGCGCCAGACAGCCGGCGCCCAAAGCGGAGTA
>JAQVQT010000236.1 GCA_028701435.1 Smithellaceae bacterium
TTGTATCCCGGGTAAAACCGGTCGTCCACGAAGACGCCGGTCAGCGCAGCCGGCTTGGACGTCCGGTACGGGATGAAGCCGGTGCCTCCCTGGTTGATGTAGTTGACGGGGGAGAGAACGTAAATCTGCGGCGGCATTGTGTCAATCCGGACCTGTTCGAAGACGACGGTTTCATTTTTAAAAAGGGAAGCGTCCCGGGCCGTGATACGAACGACGGCCGGTCCGTTGTTCAACTGGAGAGTGAGAGGCTCCACCGTGAGGCGAAGAACCTTTTGCCTGGTGCTTCGGGACGGAAATGTTTCCTCGGCCAGAAGATGCGGTTTGTTGTCCTGAACCATTTCCACCTTCAGGCCCGACAGGCCGCTTCGCTCGTCGGCAAAGGTGATGCCGATGTCCTTTTTCCTGCCGATGGCCGTGATGTCCGAATCCAGTTGAATCACTGGTTTTCCCCGATCCAGCCAGCCCGTGAAATAAAGCCAGCCCAATGCCCCCGCAACCAGGACGATGACAACCGCCGCAATAACCCCCGTTTTTTTCATTTCTGAATCTCCTTGATGGAATGCTGATATTGAACTGGCGGTTTTCATAATGGCTTTTGCGGCGGTTTGCAAGGGAAATATCCTTTTGCCGAGGCCTCAACGAAAGACTTTATGCCTTGATCTTGCCTGGAAACGCTGTTATATTCCCCGAAAAAACAGCGAAGTGAATTGACGCATGCTGAAAAACAAGAAAATTGTCCTGGGCATCACCGGAGGCATTGCCGCCTACAAAGCGGCGGAGCTGACCCGCGCTTTCATCAAAGCCGGCGCCGAGGTCAAAGTCATCATGACCCAAAGCGCGACGGAGTTCATTACGCCGCTGACGCTTCGAACCCTTTCCAAGAACCCTGTTTACACCGGCATGTTTGAATCCGGCGAACCATACGACATGGCCCACATTGCGCTTGCCGAATGGGCGGACGCGTTCGTCATTGCGCCCGCGACGGGAAACGTGATCGGGAAAATCGCCTCCGGGATTGCCGACGATCTGCTGACCACAACCCTGATGGCTCAAAACAAGCCGACACTGATCTGCCCGGCCATGAACGACAAAATGCTGGCCAATCCCTTCGTGCAGGAGAATCTTCGAAAACTCGCCGGGGCCGGCTATCGCGTGATGCAAAGCGGCGTGGGCGAACTGGCCTGCAATGTTACGGGCCCCGGACGCCTGCCGGAAATCCCGGAGATTCTGGACGAGCTGGAAGCGCTTTTCACCGTTCAGGATTTTGCAGGACAAAAAGTGTTGGTGACCGCCGGGCCGACGCAGGAGCCGCTGGATCCGGTTCGGTACATTACCAATCATTCATCGGGCAAAATGGGCTACGCGCTGGCGAAGGCCGCTCACCAGAGAGGCGCGAAGGTGACGCTCATCAGCGGGCCCACCAAAATTGCTCCCCCGAAGGTTGAAACCGTCATTTTTGTGCGCACCGCGCAGGAAATGCACCGGGCCGTCATGGACGCCTGTTCCAAAGCATCGGTCATCATCAAAGCCGCCGCGGTGGCCGATTACAGGCCCCGGGTTGCGGCCGGCGAGAAAATCAAAAAAGACCGGGGACTGCCCGGCATCGAGCTTGTGCGCAACCCCGATATCATTGCCGACATCGGCGCGAAAAAGAACAAAGGCATCCTGGTGGGATTTGCCATGGAAACCCAGGACCTGCTGGCCAATGCCCGGCAGAAAATGATCAGGAAAAATATGGACATGATCATTGCCAACAACCTGCGTGACGAGGGCGCCGGTTTTGAAGGCGACACCAACATCATCACGATTCTTGACCGGCTCGGCCGGACCGTCGCACTGGACAAAATGACCAAGCAGGAGGCGGCGCACCGGATCCTGGATCATATCCGCTCTTTCAAAGCGAAGAAAGGACCCGCCGGAAAAAAATGACGAATTCGTTTTCTTCCCCTTCATCCGACGCGATCCGGAATGAACTGCTGTCCCTGGTGAAATCCGTCAGAGGGCAGGTGCTGGACGCCGAGCGTCTGTACGTCGCCGTGGACTGCAAAAGACCGCAGCCTGCCCGGAAAAACAAGCCGGACGGCGAGGATCGCGCTGAGGCGCTTCACGCCCTTTCCCTGGAAGCCGCGAACTGCCGGCA
The DNA here is from genome assembly GCA_028701435.1 of Smithellaceae bacterium. GTDB lineage: Bacteria > Desulfobacterota > Syntrophia > Syntrophales > Smithellaceae > UBA8904. Next base: position 2,141 of record JAQVQT010000236.1, read on the forward strand.
GTGCCCGCTCGCGCAAACGAGGAAAAATGTGGTATTCGGCGCCGGGAGTTTAAAGGCGCAGGTGGTTTTTGTGGGCGAAGCACCGGGCGCGGACGAAGATGAACAGGGCCGGCCTTTTGTCGGCAGGGCGGGGCAATTGCTGACGGACATTATCGTGAAAGGAATGAAGCTGGCGCGCAAGGACGTTTATATCTGCAATATCCTCAAATGCCGTCCGCCGGGAAACCGCAATCCGCTGCCTGAAGAAATCAACCAGTGCGAGCCGTTTTTAAAAAAACAATTGCAGTTGATTCGGCCCCGCGTGATTTGCGCCCTGGGGAAATTTGCGGCGCAGACGCTCTTGAAAATGGAAACCCCGATTACCGCGCTGCGCGGACGATTTTACGATTATGAGGGAATCAAACTCATGCCGACCTACCATCCGGCTTATCTTTTGCGGAACCCGTCAGCCAAGAAGCAGGTCTGGGAAGATGTCCAGATGATCATGAAAGAAATTGAACCGGGCGAACCATCCTGAACTTGACGCGGATAGAGGTAAAAAGATGTATCAAGAGCTTTGCAAAATGGCAAAAAAACTAACCGTGTCGTCATTCCCGCGAAGGCGGGAATCCAGCAGGATCAAATGTTTCCTGGATAACGGCGCTGCTACCCTTCAGGGTAGGAGCCGGTATGAAGAAAAACGGGGTTGTACAAAGCTCTCCTTCCGGAAACGATCCTTCATTTTGTTGCTGCTCCTCGTTACGGCAGCCGGCGTTGTCCAAGCGCAGGAAGCCAACCCCTTGTTCCATGTAATCGAGCTTAACGGCGTGATCACTTCCCCTTCGGCGAAATACGTCGCCCAGAGCCTGGAGGAAGCGACGGCCGCGAAGGCGGAAGGGCTGATCATTCTGCTGGATACACCCGGAGGCCTGGACACCGCGATGCGGGACATCGCCAAAAGCATTCTCAACGCGCCGCTGCCCGTGATCGTTTACGTCTATCCGTCCGGGGCGCGCGCCGCGTCGGCGGGCGTGATCATCGCGCAGG
>JAQVQT010000039.1 GCA_028701435.1 Smithellaceae bacterium
TTTACGACGCGTTCATGAAGTTCATGGAAACGAACGCTGAGGAACTCCTGGTGGTGAGCCCCGACGACGGCAACATTGTGCTGGGCGTGCTTCGCCACGACGATTTGATTGCCGCTTATTCCGCGGAGCTCAACCGGCGGAAAAACAGCGGGTGAGCGAAGGGCGTTCTTTTTCTACTCAATGCCCAGCTTTTCGATCCGGTATTTCAGGGAATCGCTGGTAACGCCCAGCAGCTCCGCCGCTTTGGTTTTGATGCCCTTGGTCTTCTGCAGCGCCTTTTCGATCGCCCGTTTCTCCATGCGGTTCATCTCCGCGTTCAAATCGATTCCCGTATCGGGGATCTGCAGATCCATCGAACCTGCCGGCGCGTCCGCATCCGTCGTCAGCACCAGATTTTCGGGCAGAATGATGTTGGAGGTCTCCATCGCAACGCCCCGTTCGATGATGTTTTCCAGTTCGCGGATATTTCCGGGAAATGGATATTCCATCAGCAGCTCCATGGCATAAGAGGAAATCGTCCGCACTTCCTTTCCGAAATCGCGCGCGTATTTTTCGATGAAATGCCGGGTCAAAAGCGGGATGTCCTCCTTCCTTTCGCGAAGCGGCGGCATGTGGATCGGAATGACATTGAGGCGGAAATACAAATCTTCGCGGAAAGATCCCCTGGCGACTTTTTCCTTCAGATTCTGATTGGTGGCGGAGATGATGCGCACGTCCACCGTAATATCCCTGTCGCCCCCGATGCGGCGAAAGGTCTTCTGCTGCACCACCCTTAAAAGCTTCACCTGCAGAACGGGTGGAAGCTCCCCGATCTCATCCAGAAAAACGGTTCCGCCCCGGGCCAGTTCAAACAGGCCCGCCCGGTCTCCGTAGGCGCCGGTAAAGGACCCCTTCATGTAGCCGAACAGCTCGCTTTCCAGCAGGTTTTCCGGAATCCCGCCGCTGTTGATGGCCATGAACGGCATCGCCGCGCGGGAGGAGTTTTCGTGAATGGCGCGGGCGACCAGTTCCTTGCCCGTGCCGCTTTCGCCCAGAATCAAAATATTGGCCGGCGTATTGGCCACCTTGCGAATGGTCGCGAAGACCTTGGCCATCTCCCGGCTGGTCCCGATCATGCCGTAAAACGAGGTCTCCGCCGCCGGATTTTTCTTCACCGTCTGCCCCTCGCCCAGCGATCCCTGCTTTAACAGGGCCTGCCGGACAATCTGCTTCAATTCGTCGATGTTGCCGCTTTTCTCCACGTAATCATACGCGCCTTCCTTCATGGCATTGACGGCCGTCTCGCCGGAAGCGTAGGCGGTAATCAGAATGACCACGGTTTCCGGTCGATGCTCCTTGATGGTTTTCAAAAACTCGATGCCGTCGATCTTGGGCATCTTCAGATCCGTGATCACCAGATCATAGGCGGTTTTGCGGCACAGGCTGATCGCCTTCTCGGGTTTGCCGACGCAGGTGACATCATAGCCTTCCTTGGCCAGCATAATTTCCATGAACTCTCTCATCTCCTGATTATCATCCAGAACCAGAATTTTCGCCATGCTTGCGCTCCTTTGATCTTACCGGCAGGGCAGCCAGACCGTGATCGCGGTCCCCTCATGGACCCTGCTCTGTATCGTGATTCTGCCGCGGTAGCCGTCAACGATGCGGCTGACAATCGCCAGACCCAGCCCCGTTCCCCGCTCCTTGTTGGTAAAGAACGGCTCAAAAATCTTTTTCAGGTCCTTTTCTTCAATGCCGCATCCATCGTCCGTGACTTTGATTTCGGCATAGTCTTTTTCATCTTCCAGCCGCACGGTCCGGATTTCAAGACGAATTCGGCCCTTCCCGTCCATGGACTGCAGGGCGTTGGTCAGCAGGTTTTGAAGGATCTGACGAATCTGCTCTTCATGGGCCAGCGCCTGAGTCTCCCCGGAAATCTTTTTTTCCAGCTGAATGTCGCGGCTCCAGTCGTCGGACATTTTCACGTTTTCCACCACTTCTTCGGCAACGTCATTAACCCGAATGGACTGCTGAACCTGGGGCACGGGACGGGCCAGCAGAAGGAAATCCCTCACAAAGTTTTCCAGGCGGTCTTTCCCGCGCAAAATGATCTGCATGAGCCTTTTGTCCGTTTCATCCAGGTTTGGAGTCTGCGCCATCAACTGGATCGATCCGGTAATCGATGCCAGCGGATTTCTCATTTCATGGGCGAGACCGGCGGCCATTTCACCGATCAGAGCGAGCCTTCTGCTTTTCTCGAGATTTTCCTCCATGAGCCGGATCTCCGTCATGTCCTGAAAAATCAGAATATGTCCGATCTGTTCGTTTTTGCGGTCTTTCAAAGGGGAAAGCGCATACCCCAGATACATCGGCGCCCCGTCCCTGCCGTCGATTCTTGTTTCACCCTTGGGTTTCATCAGCGGGTCTTCCCCGGCGGAAAACAGAGGGGCGAACACGGGAAAAACATCTTCGATCTGACGGTTTTCCACGGATCGAAGCGGGCGGCCGGTAATCCTTTCTGCGGACCGGTTGAAGGTCTTGATCCGGCCCTGAAGGGTTGTCGTTAGAATGCCGGTGTCCACCGATTCGATGATGCTGCGAAAAAGAAGATCCAGTTGGTCAAAAGCTGATTCCTTTTCCGCCAGAAGGGATCTGGCCTTTTTTTCCTGCTCGACCACAAAGCTGGCCAGGAAAGCGAGAATGTAAAACGACAGAATGTGGACCGTGATCCGAATGAAAACATCTCCCGCTTCCAGTGTGTAATCGCGGCCGGTGTCGTAAAAAGTCGGAATCACTCCGAAATATTCAAGATCCAGCACCAGGCCGTACGCAATGCTGCAGGCCGACGCAAAAATTAAAGCACCCCTGCGACCCAGGAAAATGGCGGCATAAATGATGACCAGGGTGTAGAGAAGGGAGTAGTTGCTGCCGATGCTGCCGGTCAGATACACCAGAAACGAAACCAGCGCGATATCCACGGACAACTGAAAATAAATATTGATCTGAAAATACTTTTTTTTTCGTAAAAGCAGTGTATAAACGATGGACAGGATGTACATGGCAATGATCACGGCGTAAATGGCGTGCAGAACATCCCGGGAAATGAAGATAATTGATTTGATGGTGCCCAGAAACAGAGTCACCAGCAGAAACGCGGAGAGAATGAGCACTCTGCTCACGATCAGCAGCTTGAGTCTTCGCCAGGTTCTCTCGTCATGTTCCATCGGTTGCCGCATAGATTGTTCCGTTGCTTCTCCGTATTCGAACGTTAAACTGCTTTTATAATATTTTATATTTTTTAGCCAATCAATTGAATGACTCCCGTGGAGAGAAGCTGTTCACCCATGCGCAGACCTTTATGGTATCCTCTGGCCGCCCTGATGGCCGGCATTCTGATCGGTGATCGCATCGCCTTGCCCCCCGCGGTTTTGCTGGCCGGAATACCGCCGGTTCTGGCGCTCCTGCTTTTGAGCGTCAGACGCCGCTGGAACGCCGCCGGCCTTATTCTGCTTCTCCTGTTGATGCTGACGGCCGGGATGTTGAATATCCAGAGGCAGCCCTTTCTTGCCCTTCAGGACCGGCATATTCTGCGACTGGCCGATCAGGGAAAGATGACCCTGGAGGGCGTTGTGCTTTCCAGCGAACAGGCACTTCCCGAAAAAAACACGCTGATCGTTCGTTGCCGAAGAGTCCTTCAAAACCATGCGCCCGCACCCGTAACGGGGAAAATTCGCGTGGCGATACCCCCCGAACTTTCCTTTCAATACGGGGATTTCATCCGTTTTCATACGAAAATTAAAAAAATTCAAGGTTTTCACAATCCCGGCGGCTTTGATTACGAACGCAGCCAGAACCGCAGCGGACTTTATGTTTCCGGATTTGTCTCCGACCGCTCGGGGATTGTTCTGATCCGCCCTGACGCCGCAAGCGGCATCAGGTTGAAGCTGGAATGCTTTCGACTGTATCTGAAGCGCCTGATGGAAGCCCATGCCCCTTCCCCGCAGAGGGAAATCCTGCAGGCCATGACGATCGGCAATCAAAAAGCCATTCCGCAGGATGTGCGCGATCATTTCGCCCAAACCGGAACCTCGCATATTCTGTCTATTTCCGGGCTGCACGTCGGCATCGTCGCGGCATCTGCTTTTTTCCTGTTGCTTTTGGCGTTCAAGTCCTCGGAATATTGCATGCTGAAATTCAACATCATCAAAGCGGCGACGGCCGCCGCTATGGTTCCGGTCCTGATCTACGCGCTGGTCGCCGGAATGGGAACCCCCGTTCTTCGCGCCACCCTCATGACGCTGGCTTTTCTTGCCGCGATGCTGATCGGCAGGCCCAAAGACCTCTACAATATCCTTGCCGGCGCGGCGCTGATCATCCTGATCGCCTCACCCGAGGCGCTCTACGAGATTTCATTCCAACTGTCTTTCAGCGCGGTCTTTGCCATTCTTTACACGGTTGACAAGCTGGGCAAACGGCAGGTGCCCCTGCCCTCATCCACACCCCGCTGGATTTCGGCGGGCATCGGCCGCCTGTACCTTTTCTTTCTGGTTTCCGCCGCCGCTGCGCTGGGAACCCTGCCGATCATCGCCTTCTACTTCAACCGCGTTTCCGCCGTTACGCTCATCGCCAATCTTGTCGCGGTTCCCCTGCTGGGCATTCTGGCGCTGATTCCCGCCATGATTTTCATCCTGACGTCTGTGTTCTCGGAGGCGCTTGCCGGTTTTTTCATTTCCATCGCTTCTTTTTTCACCGGCATCGCGGTCCGCATCATTGAAGAGCTGGCTTTGCTTCCCTGGTCCTCTTTCAGCTTTGTAAAACCAAATGCCGTGGAAATAGCGCTTTTCTATGCGTTGATGTACTTCCTGATCGCGGCCCTGTCTCCGGAAAGCCCAAAGGACCTTCAGAAAGTTTCGTCGCGCCGGCCGTTTTGGATCAAAACGGGCCTCCTGATCTGCACGGCGCTGATTCTGGCCGATGCCGCTTTCCTTGTCCTGAAAGACCGGTATTCCAGTCATTTGAACATCACGGCCATCGATGTCGGCCAGGGCTCGTCAACCCTTGTTCAGATGCCCGGGGGCATGAACATGCTGATTGACGGCGGAGGGTTTCACGACAGTTCCTTTGACATGGGCCGGGCCGTGATCGCCCCCTTTCTTTACGCCAAAAGAATTCGAAAGGTCGATATCGCCGTGCTGACGCATCCTCACCCGGATCATCTTCAGGGTCTGATTTATATTCTCAACAACTTTGACGTCCGGGAAGTTTGGCATACCGGTCTCACAGCCGACGACGATCTCTACCGTCTGTGGGAAAAAACCATTGTCGAACGCGGCGTAAAAGTCAGAAACCTGTCGGCGAAATCGCCGTCTGAAGTTGTATCCGGCGTGAACTTCCAATTCCTGTGGCCCTTGCGTCCGCCGTCTCCCGGTGTCCCGGACCTTTCCTACGAAGAAACCAACGACAGCTCTCTGGTGATGAAAATCACTTACGGAACAAGGCGTTTTCTGGTGACCGGCGACATCTCCGCATCCATTGAAGCGTTTTTGACCGCTTCGGGAAAAGACCTTCAAAGCGATGTTCTTTTTGTGCCGCATCACGGCTCATTCACGTCCAGTTCGCCGGACTTTATCCGCGCCGTATCCTGCCGCTATGCCGTCATCAGCGCCGGAAAAAACAATGTGTTTCGCCACCCCCATCCCGCCGTTCTGGAGCGCTACCGGTCCGCCGGCGCCGCCGTCTTCCGTACGGACCGGGACGGCGCCGTGGCCATCGATTCCGACGGGCAGTCTCTTCGTGCCACCCCTTGGATCAAAAAGCCGAAGCCTGACCGTATGAAGCGCCGGGCCCCGAATATTTCATTGCCAACAACCGGTTGATATGCTAGAAGCACTCGATTTATTTTGGAATATAACTATGGAAAAAATAACCGCCATCAAAGGCATCAAGGATATTCTCCCCAAGGATTCCCCCGTCTGGCACCGGGTGGAGCTCGCGGCCCGCGGGATTTTTGAATGCTTCGGCTTTTGTGAAATCCGCGTCCCCATCATGGAGAAAACGTCGTTGTTTCAGCGCAGTATCGGCGAAACCACCGACATCGTCGAAAAGGAGATGTACACCTTCCGCGACCGCGATGATGAGCTCCTGACACTGCGCCCGGAAGCCACGGCATCCGTCATTCGCGCCTATATTGAACATAATCTCTCTGCGTCCGATCCGGTGACCCGGCTTTACACCATGGGCCCCATGTTCCGCCGCGAACGTCCGCAAAAGGGCCGCTTCCGCCAATTCCACCAGATCGATGTGGAACTCTTCGGAGACGACAGCCCCGCCTCCGACGCGGAAGTCATCTTCATGCTGATGCATTTTTTGCAGTCCCTGAAGGTCGAAAACCTTTCGCTGGAAATCAATTCCCTGGGCTGCAAAGCCTGCCGTCCGGTTTTTTCCAAAGCGGTGGTCGATTATTTGAAAGGCCGGGATAGCTCCCTGTGCCCCGACTGCCAGAGGAGAATTCACACCAACCCGCTGCGCGTTTTTGACTGCAAGGTGGAATCCTGCGGCGAGGTAATTGCCGGCGCTCCCCGCATTTTGAACTTTCTGTGCTCGGAATGTTCGGAACATTTTTCCCGGGTCAAGGGCTATCTTAATGAGCTGAATCTGTCCTATGAAATCAACCCGCAAATGGTTCGCGGCCTGGATTACTACACAAGGACGGCCTTTGAAGTGAAATCCGGCGAGCTGGGCGCGCAGAATTCCCTGGCGGGGGGCGGCCGCTATGACGGCCTGGTCCAATATCTGGGCGGTCCCGACGTTCCCGGCATCGGGTTCGGCATCGGAATGGAAAGACTGATCGCCTGTCTTCCGCCCGACGGCGAAGCCCCCTCTTCGACGGACATTTTTGTCGCCGCACTCGGAGAGCAAGCGCAGAAGATCGCCTTTACACTGACCCAGGAACTGCGCCGAAGGGGAATTTGCGCGGCCATGGATTATTCCGGCAAAAGCCTGAAAAGTCAGATGAAGCGCGCGGACAGGCTCCACAGCGCTTACACGCTGATCTTCGGGGACCGGGAAATCGAGGAAAACTACGCCGAACTGCGCGACATGAATACGAAAAATCAACAACGTCTGCCGCTGGAGCATCTTCTGGAAGCGGTTACGGATCTTTTAAAAGCGAGGTAAATGTTTTGTGAGTCGTTTTATTACAAAAGAAAAAAGAACCCATTACTGTGGAAGTTTAACCGGTGCCGATGAGGGCAGGCAAGTCGTTTTAATGGGGTGGGTGCACCGAAGGCGCGATCACGGCGGCGTCATTTTTGTCGATTTTCGGGACCGCGAGGGCATCGTTCAGATTGTTTTTAATCCCGAAGCGGGGGAGGCCGTCCATGGAGAAGCGCACAAAATACGCAGTGAGTATGTCCTGGCCGTAAAAGGCAGCGTGCGCAGAAGGCCGGAGGGCATGGAGAATCCGGCGCTGCCCACCGGGCAGGTGGAAGTCGTCATTTCCGAACTGGAAATCCTGAACGAATCCAAAACACCTCCCTTCTCTTTTGACGATGAAGACATCTCTGAAAATGTCCGGCTCAAATACCGCTATCTCGATTTACGGCGACCGGCCATTCAAAAAAATCTTTTTTTGCGCAGCAGGCTGGCCATTGCCACGCGGCAGTATTTCAATGACAACGGATTCATCGAAGTGGAAACGCCCTTTCTGACCAAGAGCACGCCGGAAGGCGCGCGGGATTATCTTGTTCCCAGCCGCATTTCCAAAGGCATGTTTTACGCCCTTCCCCAATCCCCGCAGATTTTCAAGCAGTTGCTGATGGTTTCCGGCTTTGACCGTTATTTCCAGATTGTCAAATGCTTCCGCGATGAGGATTTGCGAGCCGACCGTCAGCCGGAATTCACGCAGATCGACGTGGAAATGTCCTTCGTCTCGGAAGAAGACATTCTGCAAATGATGGAGGGGCTGATGGCGGCGATTTTCAAGGCCTGCATGAACATCGATCTGCCTCTTCCGTTTCCCCGGCTGACCTACGCCGAAGCCGTCAACCGTTACGGCAAAGACAACCCCGATGTGCGCTTCGGCATGGAGATCAAGGACCTCACGCCCATCGTAAAGGATTCGGTCTTCAATCTGTTCGCCGAGGTCATCGCCTCCGGAGGCGTTGTCAAAGCCATCAAGGCAGAACAGGCTTCTTCTCTTTCCCGCAAGGACCTCGACTCTCTGGCGGATTTTGTAGCCATCTACGGCGCCAAAGGACTGGCCTGGGCCAAGGTCAACGCGGCCGACTGGACCTCCCCCATCTTCAAGTTTTTGAAGCCTGAAGAAGCGGCCGCCATCGGCCGGGCCATGGACGCCAAAGAAGGCGACATTCTCTTCTTTGTCGCGGACACACCCAAAACGGCCTGCGACGCGCTGGGCAATCTGCGCCTGCACTTGGGCAAAAAGCTGAACCGAATCAACCCGGACGCGCTGGCCTTTACCTGGGTCACCGAGTTTCCGCTGATGGAGTATTCGGAGTCGGAAAAGAGGTTTGTCTCCACGCATCACCCCTTCACCTCGCCGTTTCTGGAGGACATTCCGCTTATGACCACCGATCCTGGAAAGGTGCGGGCCCGGGCCTATGACCTGGTGCTCAACGGCTCGGAGATCGGCGGCGGAAGCATCCGTATCCACCGCAAGGACATTCAGGCGCAGGTCTTCAGCGCGCTGGGCCTGAGCGATGAAGAGGCAAGGCTGAAATTCGGTTTTCTGCTCGACGCTCTTGAATACGGAGCGCCGCCGCACGGAGGACTGGCGTTCGGTCTGGACCGTCTTGTGATGATCATGACGGGCGCGGAATCGATCCGCGACGTCATCGCTTTCCCGAAAACGCAGAAGGCCTCGGATCTGATGTCCGACGCTCCGTCCCGGGTGAGCATTGAACAGCTGATGGAATTGTCGCTGAAGATCGTTTAATGTTCCCGGCAGTACTTGTCAATTTCCAGGGCGACCTTTTTGGCAAAGGCGACGGCCTCGACAACCGTTTTCGGCCCCGTGACGATATCCCCCGCGGCAAACACGCCCGGGGATGAGGTATGACCGCTTTCATCGGCGGCGACCAGACCGCTGTGCGTCTTTGAAACATTGCTGTCGGCCATCACCGCGCCCTGCGGACCCTGGCCGATGGCGACGATGATCGAATCGGCGGGAATTTTTTGAGTGCGGGCAAAATCCTCTTCGTACACCGTTCCCTTCTCGGTTTTTTCCGCGCGAACGGCAACGCACTTCACGCCGTCTTCTTCAAGCTTCAGCGCCTGAAGAAGATGGACAAATTGAATCCCCTCACGAACCGCCTCTTCGATTTCCTGCCGGTTGCCGGTGATTTCTTCTTCGAGCAGATTGTTGATGACCGTCACGGTGCCGCCCGGTTCGATGCCGCGAACCGCGATTCTCGCGGCATCCAGCGCGACATTTCCCGCGCCCACGACGGCCACGTCCCGGCCCAAGCGATAGGCTTCCGGACTTTTGAGGTAGTCGATGGCGTAATAAACATTGCCCAGCGTCTCGCCCAGCAGGCCGAGCTTGTTGGGTTTGGCCGTGCCGACCGCGATGAAGACGGCCTTGTAGCCGTCGATGAACATATCGTCGAGCGTGATGGAGGAGCCGATAAAGGTGTTGGGCTTCAATTGCACGCCCAGCTTGTACAAAATGGGATCGTAGCAGTCCACAATTTCGCGGGGAAGCCGAAATCCGGGAATGCCGTAGCGCAAAACACCGCCGATTCTATCGCGGGCTTCCATGAGCGTCACCCGGTATCCCATGAGGGACAGGAGGATGCTCATCGTGATTCCGGCCGGACCTGATCCGATCACGGCAATGCGGTCCTCTTTCTTTTCCATGGCGGGCGGCTCGTATGTTTTCAGAAAGTTGCCGGACAGGAACTGCTCGATTTTGAAAAAGTCCACCGGATCGGATTTTTTGCCCAGTACGCAATGGCCCCAGCAGTTTCGCTCATGCGGGCAGACGATGGAGCACACGGCCGAAAGCGGATTGTTGGCAAACAGGATTTCGGCTGCTTCCCGCTCCTTTCCTTCTTCCACGAGCCTCGTCACGTCGGGAATCGGCGTGGATACGGGACAGTGTTTCCTGCACTGGGGAACCTTGCATTTCAGGCAGCGGGCCGCAATCTGATTGATCAACGTGAACCATCCTCCCTTTTGTCCAATCTTCATAGTCCAAAGCGCCCGCCGTTTCAAGAACGATTTCAGAAAATAATGATTGCCGGGAAGGACAAAGGTTGCTAATGCACTGAAAAACGCGAAGGCTGAAGGAATCCGAAGTTAAGAAAGGAAAGGCCCTTCCGGAATGAAAGGACCTTGATCGCAAGGAGGCTCTTCATGAACTCAAAAACTTTTTCTGAAAAAGACAAACAAATGGCCAAACGGTGCGTTGAATGTCCGGTATGCAGGCAGGCCAGAAAACAACAGAAAGGCTTCGCCTTCTGGTTTGTCAAAAACATCGAGAACGGAATCTGCCCGTACTGTGCCGCGTATGAAAGGGTTTACGGGAAAAAGGCCCACGAGGCCTAGGCGGCAAAAGGCATGGCCGCCGCGTCAAAGACGCTTGTCAAAAGGGAGGTTCAGATGAAAGATTTCAAGTATATGAGCATGGCTGACCAAGCCATGAACAAAATTCGTAAAGGCGCCTTTCTGACCGTTGCGGCTGAAGGGGAACTCAACACCATGACCATCGGCTGGGCCATGTTCGGCGTCCTCTGGCAGAAGCAGGTTCTGATGGTGGCGGTGCGCCGTACCCGTCACACCTTCGGCCTCATGGAAAAGGCTTCAGACTTCACGATTACCGTTCCTTCAGGCGATATGAGCCGGGAGACGGCATTTTGCGGAACAAAATCGGGTCGGGACGTGGACAAGTTCAGGATGTGCAATCTGAAAACGGCAAACGGACGACACGTCGCATCCCCGATCATTCAGACTTCGGGAATTCATTTCGAGTGCCGAACGGTTTATAAATCCGCCATGGATCCGGCGAATCTGGATTCGGACCTGGACCAAACCATCTATCCCAAGAAAGACTATCACACGCTTTACTTCGGCGAGGTTCTGGCCTGCTACGAGACTGAATAAGCGGCGGCCTTCCCGGCCGCAGGGACGCCCTTACTCGTCAAACAGCGCCCACTGTTCAAAGGGGCGATGTTCGTCCTGCGGCGACAAAGGGGATATTTCATCGACAAAACGGGATGGCGAAAGAGTACGCGTGCCCGCGGAACGGCTGTAGTCCAGGACGGGATAGGAAAGGTAAAGCTGATCTTTGGCGCGCGTCACCGCCACGTAAAAGAGTCTTCTTTCTTCTTCTTCTCCGCCCGGCTCCCGAAGCGCCCGCTCCAGGGGAATCATGCCGTCGGCGCACCCGATGATAAACACATAAGACCATTCCAGTCCTTTGGCCTGATGAATCGTGCTTAAGATGACCTTGTCCTCCTGCCGCTCTTCTATTTCTTCTTCTTTGGACATATTGGTTAAGAGCGCCAGTTCGTTTAAAAAATCATCCATCCTCTCAAACTTTGCCGCAAAATTCCCCAGTTGGATCAAGTCCTCTTCACGGGCGTACGCATCGGAATAGTTGTCCTGCAGATAGGTCCGGTAATCGCCTTTGTTTAAAAGCAGATCAATGATCTTTTCCGGTGTCCTGTCGGGGACGTCCAGCGCAAGCAATAACAGCAAGGTCTTCCGGCACTGATCTACACCGTTTTGCGCCGATTTGGGCGCGGTTTGTAAAAACGATTCCGAAATCAAAGTCTCCAATGGATGATCCTGCTTTTTAAGCCGGCTCCAGATTTTTTCAAAGGTGATCTTGCCGATTTTGGGATACATCATCAGCAGCCTTCGCCAGGCCAGTTCATCATGGGGATGCACCAGGACCCGCATATACGATGTCACGTCTTTGATGTGCGCCTGCTCAAAAAAACGGATGCCGGAACGGATGTCAAAAGGAATATCGCGCCGTACAAATTCCATCTGCACTTCCATGGAATGATAATGCGCGCGATAGAGCACGGCCATCTCGCAAAACGGCACCCCGCTGCGGGCAAGCTCCTCGATTCTTTGCGCGACAAAGTCCGACTGCTTCAAAACATTTTGAGCGGAAACGATGACCGGCCTCATACCCTTGTTGCGAACGGCTTTCAGCGCTTTGGGAAACTGATTTTCATTGTTGTTGATGCTCAGGTTGGCCAGATGCAGAATTTCCGGCGTGCTGCGATAGTTGGTTTCCAGTTTGAATATTTTACAGTCCGGATAGCGCTCGGGAAAATGGATGATGTTCTCGAAATTGGCGCCGCGAAAAGAATAAATGCTTTGTGAATCGTCTCCCACCACCATCAGATTGTGATGCCCGGAGGCCAAAAGATCAACGATGTCGGCCTGAAGGATGTTGGTATCCTGATATTCATCCACCAAAACGTGCTCAAAGCGCCGGGATAACGCGTGAAGAATGTCCGGATGCTCGCGGAGCAGCCTGCGGCAGTTGACCAGCAGATCATCAAAATCCATGACCGAGAGGTCTTTCTTTTTCTGCTCGTAGAGGCAGGCAATCCGATGAATTTCCGCGCTTAAATGCAAAAAGAAGGGGTATCTCGACGATATCACATCTTCCAGCGCAGTCTCTGTGTTCAGCGCCAGACTGATCATTTCCGCAATAATATTATTTTTGGGGAATTTGGTCAGTTTGGTATCGATCTTTAATTCGGCCATCGCCGATCCGATGACCT
>JAQVQT010000237.1 GCA_028701435.1 Smithellaceae bacterium
ATCCCGGGGGAAGATGCCCCGGACATCCGCAAACCCCAGCGCTTGAAATCCGTCACGGATAATGGTGGCGCAGCTTCGGGTCAGGATGTGGAAGTCCCGGTACTTGCCGGGCTCTTTCGGATCGGGTGGCGTGCCGCGGATTTTTTCCAGTTCGGCGAAAAAAAATCCGGAAAGCCTTCGCGTGTCGAGGCCGGAAATCCTCAGCACATGAATCGTCCGCATGAAAAGCCTGCCGAACTTGTCGTAATAGGGCCTTTGGGGATTCTCCGTATTGTCGCGTCCGCTCGCCGGATCCGGGGCGAATTCACCCAGCGCCGGCCGGAAAAAATATTCTTCCGGACTCATGGCCTCGTTCTCGTTCATCCAATGCGAGAAATTGAAGACTTTCCCGTTTACCAAAACGGCCAGATGCCCCAGAAACGACAAGGGGTATTTCACGAGCCGTTCATTGAAGTAGAGCTCGACAAAGGGCGGCTCGGGGACGGGCTCCCGCGGCCACACCAAGATGATGGGACGGCCGGTTTCATAATCGATCTGCGGCAGCCTGCGGGCGCATACCTTCTTTCCGCTCCAGTGCGCCGAATAGCCGCTCCAGATTTTTTCACCCTCCAGATGCCGGCTGCCGTTTTCTCCGGCCAGGAAGGACCGTTCGCCGGTTTTGGTCAGCACACCCCTGTAAATGATATCTTCCATGGCGGGAAGCTCCCTTGACGGCCTGTACGGCAGGGTTTGATCAGAGAAAAAATTTTCCGGGATTGAGAAGATTTTCCGGGTCGAGGAGCGCCTTCAGTTGCTTCATGAGCATCAAACTTGCCCCGTGCTCCGTTTGCATGAAACGGCTTTTGCCGATGCCGACGCCGTGCTCGCCGGTGCAGGTGCCTTCAAACTCCAGCGCTTTCATGACGATGCTGCGGCTGGCCTCCTCGACACGCGCCCAGCGTTTTTTGTCTTGCGGATCGTCCATCACGTGGACATGGATGTTGCCGTCTCCGGCATGGCCGAAGAGGTAGGCTGTCAGGTCCCGCACCTCGTGCTTGCTGAATTCCACCATCTCGCTGTAGCGCGAAAGCGGCACCGCCACGTCCATGATCAGCGGGGAAAGGCCGATGTGGCAGCGCTTGACGGATTCGTAGGTCTGATGGCGGATTTCCCAAAGCCTGGCCCGCTCTTCCGCGCCGATCCCTCGGTCGAGCGAAAGCGCGCCGTTGGCCTGACAAATCTCTTCCACAAATGTCATTTCTTCGACAAGCCCCTGTTCGCTGAACCCGGAAAATTCCATGAGCAGCGTGGGGTTTTCTTCAAGATTCAATCCCCGGTCGAGGTTGAGCGCGTGCACGACGTTGGCGTCCAGAAATTCCATGGCGGCGGGCGACAGGCCTGCGCGCATGATCGCGTAAACCGTATCGGTCGCCCGGCGAATGGCCGGGAAGGTTGCCCGGACGGCCATGAAGTTCACCGGCAGTCCGGCAAGTTTCAGCGTGGCTTCCGTGATGATGCCGAGGGTTCCTTCCGATCCCGTAAACAGAGCGGACAGGTTGTAGCCGGACGAACTTTTGCGCGCGCGGTTGCCGGTATGAATAACATCGCCTCCCGGCAAAACGACGGTCAGACGCATGACGTAATCTTTTGTTGCTCCGTAGCGCACCGAGCGGATGCCGCTGGCGTTGTTGCCGATCATGCCGCCGATGGTGGCCGCCGCGCCCGGATCGGGCGGAAAAAAGAGGCCGTCGCGGGCGAGCTGCCGGTTGAGGTCCTTGTAAATGACGCCGGGCTGAACATCCGCCTGAAAGTCCTCGGCGCGCAGCGCCAGGACGCGGTTCATTTCACTGAAATCGATGACCATGCCGCCACGGACGGGAATGGGGTTTCCCTCCAGGCTGGTTCCCGCGCCCCAGGCCGTGACGGGGATTTTCTTCCGTCGGGCCCAGCGGATCAGGCGGCTGACTTCTTCGGTGGAGCGGGGCCACACGACAACATCCGGAAGGGAAGGCGCGTGAAAGGATTCGTCGTGGGAATGAAGATCACGGACGGATTCGCCCGTGGAAACGCGGCGTTCGTCGAGGATAACTTTCAGTTCACTGAAATCAAGTATTCCGTTCATGTCTGATTCGCGGAAAATTTTCTTGCCTCGTCCTCGGCCTCTTCTTCAAATCGGCTGGTTTTGTCCGTCTGACGTTTAAATTCCTCGATCGAGCCGCCGTAGCGGGTGATGAAGGTTTCGACGAGGAAGTCAAAGGGCAAATCGTCAAAGGAGCCGTGATCATGGATGTATTCCATGTGCCGCCGCCCCTCCATATCGAAGGGGTGAAGCACGGCGTCGGATTGTCCGTCCCAGTCGAGCGGTTTGACTTTGAATTTTTCACAAAGCGACAGGTTGAAGGTCGGCGTCACCTTCAGCCAGCGGCCGTCGAGCCAAACGTCATTGTAGCCGTGATTGTAAAAAATGTCCGTCTTCATCATTTCCTTGAGGCGCTTTGTGGTCAGGTGATTGCGGACATCGGCGAGATGGATTCGGCAGGCAATGCCCTGCGACCGCAAGAGCGCGGCCAGCAGGACCGCTTTGGTCACGCAGTATCCATACCCCTGGCGAAGGATGGTGGTCGCCCGGAACGCTTCGCGCCGTGGATCGATCCGGTAGGGATCATAATAGATTCCGTCGCGGACGGCGTAGAAGAGCTTGACGGCCTTTTCGCGGGGTGTTGCCGCTTCTCCGACGGTGTTCCGCGCGAAAACCCTTATCTGTGGGGCATCCCGCTCGATGAATTCTGTGTGCGCTAAACAGGGTTCTGGCATGGTTCGCCTTTTCAGGGGGTAATCATAACCTTGACGGCGCCGGGGTCCTGAAGCTGGGCGCGGAAAGCTTCCGCCGCCTGATCCAGCCCAAAGCGGTGCGAGACAATGCCCTCGGTGCTGACTTTTTTGGTTTTCAGCAGTTCGATGACCGCCGGGAAATTGCCGCCCAGGCAGCCCACCAGGGTCAGGTTTTTGCCGATGACGGACAGAGGCTGCCAGTGGAGCGCCTCTTCGTAAATGCCGACCAGCAGAATTTTGCCGCCGCCGCGCGCCATGGCGACGGCCTGATCGAAAGTGGTCTGATTTCCAGCGCATTCGAGGACGGTATTGACGCCCA
>JAQVQT010000238.1 GCA_028701435.1 Smithellaceae bacterium
CAAGGTATGCCTACGGGTTTCCACGGGATTATGCGCGACGTCACCGAGCGCAAACAAATGGAAGAAACCTTGCGGCACAACCAAGAGAGATACCGGGAGATGATCGAGACCATCCAGGACGGCTATTTCGAGGTTGATCTGACCGGTACCTACACGTTTGTCAATGACGTGATCTGTCAGCATATGCGGTATTCCCGGGAGGAGTTGCTGGGGATGGGCAACCGCCAGTTCCAGGACAGGATCAATGCCAAAAAAGCGTATCAGGCTTTTGTGAATGTTTATAACACCGGTGTTCCCGTGAAGGCTTTTGAATTGGAGGTCATCCGGAAAGACGGCACGAAACAGGTTTCCGAAGTTTCGATCTCGCTCATCCGGGACAGCCGGGGTCAGCCGGTCGGGTTCCGTGGCATTTCCCGCGATATCTGCGACCGCAAGGAGATGGAAGAGTCGCTGCGCCAGTCCGAAGAGCGTTACCGGAGCATCATTGAGCAAATGGAAGACGGATATTTTGAGGTGGATCTTGCCGGTCATTTTACCTTTGTCAATGACGCGGAGTGCAGAAATCTCGGCTATTCCCGTGAGGAACTGATCGGCATGGACCGCAAAAGGTATGCCGATGAAAAAAATGCTCAGGCCTTATACAATCTTTTCAATGAGGTTTACAAAACGGGGCAGCCGGTGAAATCCTACGATTTGGAACTGACGCGGAAAGACGGCGCGAAAGCCTTTCATGCGATTTCCGCGTCTCTGATCAGAGGGGCCGACGGGAAGCCTGTCGGGTTTCGCGGGATTGCCCGCGATGTTTCCGAGCGCAAAAGCCAGGAAGAACAAATCAAATATCTGGCGACGCACGACGGTTTGACGGGACTGCCCAACCGCCTCATGTTCAACCAGTTGCTCAGCCACGCCGTGCAGGGGGCGAAGCGCTACCGGAAGCGGTTCGCCGTTTTGTTCATCGATCTGGACGGATTCAAGGTCGTCAACGACACGCTGGGGCATGATGCCGGCGACCAGTTGCTGAAGGAAATTGCCGTTCGTTTCAAGCACACGCTGCGCGCCATGGATGTGGTTGCCCGTCTGGGCGGCGACGAGTTTGTCGTCATGATGGAAGATATTGGCGACCCGAAGCAGGCCGTGGTGCTCGCGCAGAGGATTCTTGAGGCGACAGGGGAGCCGGTCAGGCTTGTGTCCGGGGAATGCCGGGTGACGGCGAGCATCGGCATCTGCGTATATCCCGAAGAGGGAGAGGATGAGCAGACGCTTATGAAAAACGCCGACGCCGCCATGTACCTTGCCAAGGAAAAAGGAAAGAATAATTTCCGATTTTATTCGACGGACATGAAGTAGTTGTTTGCCGGAGCACATCGGCCTGCGGGAAAGAGCGCGGACGCTTTCCAAGTGAAAAACAAGGATGCAGACTTTTCGTGCTGAAGCCGGAAGGATAGGGGAAAGACGATGAAACGCATCGGGAAAATGACGCTGGCGATCGTGGTGGCTCTTTGCCTCACAGCCTGCGCCGCCGGCCAAAGCGCCTGCCTGAAAAGCAGGATGGATCGTCATGAAGTCCGCTCGCTGGACTTCTGGCAGGACTATCGGCGGGGCAACCTCGAAGACAGGCTTCATGCGGCTCCCCAGCCGCTTCTGGATTATCTCCATCTGGACAACCGGTTGAACGGGTATGACACCAGACCTCAAGCGGCGGTCGCGGATGATTCGTTCCGGCAAGATGTGCGGCAGGCCCTAGCCGAACTGCCCGGGCCGGTTCAGGCGGCGGTGAAAGAAAAACTGATCGGAATATTTTTTGTCCGCAATCTTGGAACGACCGGATACACGGAGGCGGTAGCCGATCCGCAGGGAAAGCCCGCCGCCGGTTTCGTTGTTCTGGATGTCGAATCGCTTCGCCGGACCGCCAATGCCTGGGCGACCTTCAGAGAGAACACCGTTTTCCAAAACGACGGCGAGGGCCGGCTGCGGGTCACGCTGGAGGAAGCACCAAACGACAATGCCAAAAACGCCATCCAGTTTATTCTGCTGCACGAATTCGGGCATCTGGTTTCCATCGGCGAGCGCTTCCATCCGGACTGGCTGGACAAAACGAAAACGGAAGGGACATACCTTTTCTATCCTCTTTCCTGGCGCAAGGCGAAAGACGGCTCGAATGTATCTTTGTTTGAAGATGTTTTTCCGGAGCGTCGGGATGTGCGCTTTTACGGAGAGCCCCGTCTGAAATCCTCGCAGATGGAAGGGGTTTATCGCAGCCTGGCCATGACGAATTTTGTTTCGCTCTACGGGGCGACCAGTCCTTTTGAAGACTTTGCCGAATCGTTTGCGTTGTATGTCCACAGCGCCTGGATGAAAAAACCCTATCGCGTGGAAATCACGCAAAGCGGCAACCGGGTTTTTCTCTATGAATCCTGCTGGGACCAGCCGCGTTGCGCCGCCAAAAGGGCCGTTCTGGAAAAGTGGTTTTCGCGTTTTCGCAAGCCCTGACCCGCTCCGTCTGGCCCGAACTATTTCAACTCAAACTCAAACGTGCTGACCACGCGAATTTTTTTTACGGGCGTGCTGGTCGGACTGTAGGGGGCCGATTCGTCGTTCCCCTCGCTGCCGAAAATCTGAATCATGCCCTGATTCGCGGAGCGGATACGGCCGATTCGTGCGCCGGAATCCGCGGCAAACTGCTCGGCGGTGAACCGGGCGTTTTTGGTGGCGTCGGCAAGCAGTTGCGGCCGAAGGGCGTTGAAGGTTGTAACAACGTATCGCGGATTGGCCATGCCTTCTCCCTGCTGACCGTCCAGAAGGATCCCCGCCTTAAGCAGCTCTTCCGTCGCCCCCAGCGCCCGGATGACCATCTCGATGTTTTTGGTCGTGACCCGCAGGGAACTGGTGACCACGTAGCGGAACCGGTCGTTCTTTTCGTTCTGGCCGTATTCGCGGGCCAGCTTATCGATCGTTTTGGAGGGCTGCCAGGTGACTTCTTCATTTTTGAAGCCCTGTTTCTTGAGGAAGGCAATCGTGGCGTCCCGGTCGGCGATGATTTTCGCGTGAACGTCTTTCAGGTCTTCGCCCGCCCTGCGAAAATTCAACGTCCAGATGGCCTGGTCCGCTTTGACCTCTTTTTCCACCA
>JAQVQT010000040.1 GCA_028701435.1 Smithellaceae bacterium
GGGCCGCTTGCTTTTGCTGATCGGCGAGAAAGGGGAACGTCTCCTCCAGGATCTGGAGACCCATAAGATTTTGAAAAAATTTCAATCCCGGTACTTCGATCTGCCGCAAGATGGAAAATATCTGGCGGAACTCATCGGCGAGAGAGACTTCAAAATATGGGAGACCAGAGCGGATAAAGAAATTTTAAACTATCGGGAGCCTTCCGGATCCATCAATAGCTTTACGATTTCCAGCGATAACCGGCATCTTGTGCTGTGTGTGGACAACCGCGTCAAACTGATCGATATCGCCTCCGGGAAAGAAACGCGCTCTTTTACTGTTTCCGACACCGCAAATATTCACTCGGCTCAAATATCGTATGACGGCCGTTATCTTGTCGCTTTTTATCGTGACGATGTTCAGCAACCGAAAAAGCTTCGGGCGATTGTGAAGATATGGAATCTGGAGACAAATCAGGAGATCGCGAAAATCAACAACGCCAGATATATGCTGGGTTTTAAATTTTCGCCTGACGGCAGGTCGCTGCTTGTCGGTGACCATACCGACCGGGCCGACAGCGTCTGGCTTATTGATCCGGCGACCGGTCGAATTCAGAAAACATTGAAAGGAAACGACACGATCTGGGCAACGGCCTTTTCCGCGGATGGACGATTCCTGGCAACCGGCGATGCCGACGGAAGTATCATCGTCTGGGATGTGGCGGCGGGCAGACGGAAAATGTTTGTCTCCGGGCATAAAAACGGTGTCCGGAAAATTGATTTTTCATCTGACCATCAGCAGCTTGTGTCGACCGGTGACGACGGCCCGGCCCGCATCTGGGATATCGCAACCGGTAAAGAAATTGCGCAGTTCTTTTCCTTTGCCGACGGCGAATGGATTACCATCACACCGGAAGGATATTTCAACGCTTCGGCCGGCGGAGCCAAATATCTGAATGTGCGTCTGGGGAACCGGATCTATTCGATCGATAATTTTTATGAAACATTTTTTAACCCGGTTTACGTTGCTTCCGTTCTGCAGGGCAAAAAGGTGAAAATGACAGCCGATATCCGAAAAGGGATTTT
The DNA here is from genome assembly GCA_028701435.1 of Smithellaceae bacterium. Classification (GTDB taxonomy): domain Bacteria; phylum Desulfobacterota; class Syntrophia; order Syntrophales; family Smithellaceae; genus UBA8904. Next base: position 1,066 of record JAQVQT010000040.1, read on the forward strand.
GTCTCCTCCGGATGTTCGGATCCTATCTCCCGAACCGGGCGGGGAAGTGAATGCGGATACGCTGACGGTAAGGGTTGCGGCCAAAGATACCGGGGGCGGTGTCGATGAAATAAGGCTTTATCATAACGGTAAAGCCGTCGGTGAAGATGGAAGAGCGGTAAAGATTGTATCCCGGGATGCCGAAATCATAAAAGAATACAAGGTATTGCTGGTGGATGGTGTAAATACTTTCCGGGCCGTAGGTTTCAGCACGGACAGAACGGAATCAAATCCTTACGAACTTGTTGTCAAGCTCTCCGCGCCGGCCAGGGATGTCTCCCTGCACGTTCTCGCGGTGGGAATCAATCAATATAAGAACCCGGCTTTGAATCTTAATTATGCTCAGCCGGACGCCGGAGGAATTGCCGGCTTTTTCCGTCAGAAAGGAAGGAATTTATTTAAAAATGTTCATATTACGGAAATCTATAATGAACAGGCAACGAAGGCAAACATGACGGCAAAATTAAAACAACTGCAAAACACATATCCTCAGGATGCCGTATTGATTTATCTGGCCGGTCACGGTGAAAGTATAAACGATAAATGGTATTTCATTCCTCATGAATTAACCTTTCCGGAAAGAGAGAACGAAGTCAAAACAAAAGGGCTTTCCTCGGATGAACTGTCGGGATTGATTAAGGGCATCAAGGCACAGAAGATACTGGTTCTGGTTGATGCCTGTAAATCCGGAGCAGTGCTTATCGCCTTCCGGGGGTTTGAAGATCGTAAAGCGCTTTCTCAGCTGTCAAGATCGACCGGTGTGCACGTCATTGCGGCGTCAACAAAAGACCAGTTTGCCGCGGAAGTAAAGGATCTGGGCCATGGCGTATTCACGTACACGATTCTGGAAGGATTACGGGGTAAGGCGGCCGGCGGCGGTAAAACCATTACCGTATTAAAGCTTCAGGCGTATCTCGACGAACAATTGCCGGAAATCACCAGGAAATACCGGCAGGAGGCGCAGTATCCCGTAGGGGATAATCAAGGAATGGATTTTCCGTTGGCGATCGCGAAGTAAGGCATAGGATATTCCCCTGAACAAGGGTAAAAGGCATTTTTTGATCCGGCTCTTAATTGTTGTGTTTCTTGGTGCTTTTGTTTTATAGGAAGAGACAGTGGTCATCACGATGAACGGGAGGCGGGTATGCGCGAGTTTCGAAATATTCTGTACGCAATGGATCTGGACGCGGAGACTTTTTCTTCCGTAGTGCAGGCGCTGGAATTCGCCCAGCTTTTCGGAAGCCGGATTCATATCCTCTATGTCAATGATCCGCAGGCCGGCTACCGCCATCCGGCGGATCACGAAGATGCCGTGGCTTTGAAGGTCAAGGAAGCCGCGCCCGAATCCCTGCTGGAAAATCTGGAGGTTGTTTACGCCGTCTCCAAAGGCGACATCGCCAAAGAAATCGTCCAATACGCCCGGGAAAATCGAATCGACCTGATTATTGTCGGGCATAAACAACGCAGCAAACTGTATGCATCGATGTTTGACAGCACGGATGTCCATGTCATCGACGAAGCCCAGCTGCCCATTTTAGTCTTTCCGGAAGCGTAGATCTTCTTTCAGGGAAGATCCTCTTCAGAAGCGGTGGCAGCCTGACCGCGCGCAGCCGCGCGCAGAGGAGGATTTTACCCATGAAAATCAAAAAAGACGCCAATCAAAAAAAAATCAGGATCGGCCTTTTCGGTTTCGGCAAAACCGGCCGTCTGGTGGCGGAAGAATTTTTTCAGGACGGCATGTTTCATCTGGAGTGGGTGGTCAGGAAAACCCACAAGGATAATCACAAATACGCATCGCGGCTCCTGGGGCATGAAGGGGACGACGCCAAAGTTTTTTCGGTGGATGAAGTATCCCCCGCTTTTTACCGGCAGCACCCGGTGGACATCATTGTTGATTTTTCAAGCGCCGCCGCCCACCGGCAATACGAGTCCGCCGCCGACACGGGGATCAAGATCATTTCCGCTATTTCGAAGTACCGGGCGGAAGACGTGGAGGATTTACAGCGGATGTCCGAAAAAACGGCGGTGCTGTATTCTCCGAACATCACCCTGGGCATCAACTTTCTGCTGGTGGCGTCGCAGATCCTTCAGAGAATCGCTCCGCACGCGGATATTGAAATCGTGGAAGAACACTTTCGCGGCAAGAAGGGGGAATCCGGCACCGCTTTGAAAATAGCGGAGATTCTGGGTCTCGAAAAGGAAAAGCGCGTCAATTCCATTCGCGTGGGAGGAATCGTGGGCAAGCACGAAATCATTTTCGGACTGCCCAATCAGACCATCCGCCTGGTGCATGAAAGTATCAGCCGGGCGGCGTTTGGCCAGGGCGCCATTTTTGCCGCCAAATGGTTGATCCAGGCCCCGCAGGGGCTCTATTCCATGGAAAACATCATCGTGGATATGTTTAAGAAAAACATTCCCGTTTACTAGAGTTCCATCATCATCAACGGATCGCCGATTTCCACGGACGAGCCGGGGGACGCAAAAATTTCCGAAACCTTGCCGTCCACGTCCGCCGTGATATTGGTCAGCATTTTCATGGCTTCCAGGACGACCAGCGTGTCGCCGGCGCCGACTTCGTCGCCCACCGCCACGGGAATCTGGTTGACGACGCCCTTCAGGGTTGCGCGGATGTCGCCTATTCTGGCCAGCGCTTCGATTTCCTTGGCGGAAAGCGCCACGGGAGTCTTCGGCTTTTCTCCCTCGCCCTCGGCCGGCGTGGCGACGGGTTCGGGATGGTAATCCACGCCCAGATGCGTCATGTACGAGCCGTCCTTGGTGCGTCGGGAAGGCCCGATTTCAATGGTGTGCAGCTTGCCGGTGGCGTCAGGAAATTCAAATTTGTCGCCGATGCTGAATCCGCCGCGCCGGAACCACACTTTGGGCGGCAGCACCCAGGTCTTGCCGAATTTTTCCTCAAACTTGAAAAAGCCCACCGCGTCGTTGGGATGCTGCAGATACAGCACCAGCTCGTCGGCGGTGGCCTTCCGGCCGATGGCGTGCTCCAGGATTCGTTTTTCGACGTCCAGATCGACGTCTTCGATTTTCTGGTAGCCGGCTTCCCTTCTTACAATTTTTTTCCAGTCCTTTCCGAAGACCGCTTCATAAATCTCCGGCGCCGGCTTGTAAAACGGAAACTTGCCGTAGCGCTCCAGAAGCAGATTTTTCAAATCATCACTGGCGTCCCGGTAGCGCGCTCCCTTCACGACATTGTTGGCGGCCGTGGTCCACAGAATCTGCGAACCGGGGGTGACGCTCCAGAAGTTGCCCAGTTCGACCTGCACGCGGGGCAGCTCGTTTTGCAGGATTTCCGGCATGCGGTTCAGAAAGCCGCCCTTTTGCGCCTGTTCAAAGCTGGACCCCGTTGCGCCGCCGGGCAGCTTGTGGGTTTGCACCGTCGGGTCAAATCCGAAAAACTGCGATTCGAAATCCCGGTAGTAGGGGCGCTCGCGCCGCAGTTTGTTGGACGCGTCGATGATGGCCTGTTTGTCCAGCCCGACGGCGGAGTAGCCGTAATCTTCCAGCGTGTTCACCACCGTCAGAAGCGGCGGCGGTCCGTAGAAGCCGGTAAGCGCGTGGTCGCTCGCATCCACGATTTTCGCGCCGTTTGCGACGGCGGCCACGATGCGGCCGATTTCGTTGCCGTCGGTATTGTGTCCGTGGTAATGAATCAGCAGATCGGGATACTTTTGTACAATGGCGCGCACCAGCTCGCCGATTTGCCGGGGGGACCCCAGTCCTCCGTGATTTTTAATGGCCAGCAGAATGTCCGGACCGGTCACGTTCAGAATTTCACCGATTTTCCGAAGGTAGAACCGATGGGTATGCTCAGGCCCCGTCGAGAAGCAGACGGCCGCTTCGAGAATTCGCCCCGCTTTTTTGACTTCTTCGTAAACGGGGATCATATTGGGAATATAGTTTAAAAAGTCGAACACTCGCCAGACATGGACACGGCGGGCAAACGTCTCCACCGTCAGCCGGATGATGTTTTCCGGATACGGGCGGTAGCCGAACAGATTGATGCCGCGGCACAGGGTCTGGAAAAGCGTGTCGGGCATCAGTCCCGCGAGCACGTCCAGTTTTTCCAGCGGATTCATCTGCCGGCGCAGCAGATCGACGTGCACCGACGCGCCGCCCGTGATCTCCAGCGAAAAGAAGCCGGCTGCGTTGCGCTCCGGGGCGACGAGCATCTGCGTGTGGGGCATGATCCGGTTTTTAAAGTCCGACTGCGAAAGGTCCCTCTCGGTATTGGTGAGGTAGTACCCTTTTTGTCCGCGCATTTTGTTCAGAATGGATGTAACCCCGGCGCTTTCAAGATTCCGGGGGGTGATCCGTCCTTCCGGCCAGTTTTTCATAACCGTTTCTCCTTCATGGTGTGGTTCGGTCCGCTAAAAGGCATAGGGATTGATTTTTTTCGAGTGAATCTCCGCGATCAGCCGGGACAGCTTGGCGATTTCCCGTTCGGTGTCGGGATAGTCAAAAATTTCGGAATGTCCGTCGAGGTAGCCGGTGGTAAATTGGCCCTTGCGGAAGTCCGGCTCATCGCAGATGGACAGATAAAATGGAATCGTCGTTTTCGGTCCGACGATCAGGAAGTCCATGAGCGCGCGCTTCAGGCGCTGAATGGTCTGCTCCCAGGAATAGCTGCGCACGGTGAGTTTGACCAGGAGCGAATCGTAGTCGGTGGGGATTTTGTAGCCCTGATACACGATGCCGTCGAGACGGATTTCCGGGCCGCCGGGCGACTGATACACCTCGACGCGCTTGCCGCCTTCCGGCATGAAGTTGTTTTTGGGGTCTTCGGCGTTGATGCGGACCTGAATGGCTTTGCCGACCAGATGGATCCGTTCCTCCGGAATGTTCAGCGTCTCGCCTTCGGCCATCAGAATCTGCTGGCGGATGATGTCGATGCCCGTGAGAATTTCCGTCACGGTGTGCTCCACCTGCAGGCGGGTGTTGACTTCCATAAACCAGAATTGGTTGGTTTTCGGATCCACCAGAAATTCCACCGTGCCGGCATTGACGTAACCCGCTTCGCGGGCCGCCCGAATGGCCGTCTGGTGCATGGCGTCAAGCACGTTTTTCGGCAGGTCGGCCGGCGCGATTTCCAGCAGCTTCTGGTGGCGGCGTTGAATGGAGCAGTCGCGCGTTCCCAGGTGCATCACATGACCGTAGGCATCGGCCAGAATCTGTACTTCGACGTGACGGGGCGACTCGACGCATTTTTCGATGTAGATGCGGTCGTCGTTGAAGGCGGAGCGTGCTTCGGAGCGAGCCTGCGGCAGTTGGGAGCGGAGTTCCTCTTCACCGGCAATTTTGCGAATGCCGCGCCCGCCGCCGCCGGCCAGCGCTTTGAGCATGATCGGATAGCCGTGCGTTTTGCCGAAGGACACGGCCTCCAGAAGGCCCGCATCGCCCGCGGAAAGCGTGCCGGTTCCCGGAATAAAGGGAATGGAGGCTTTTTTCATGATGTCGCGGGCGACGACCTTGTTGCCCAGATCGCGAATGACCGGGGGGGGAGGTCCGATAAACGTGATTCCCGCATCGACGCAGGCCTGGGCCAGATCAGGATTTTCCGACAAAAAACCGTAGCCCGGGTGAATGGCGTCCGCTCCGGCTTTTTGCGCCGCCGTGATGATTTTGTCAATATTCAGGTAATCCCTGCGCGGCCCGTCACCGATCAGAATGGCCTGATCGGCAAATCGCAGAAAATACGCTTCGCTGTCCGGTTTTTCATAAACCGCGACGGTGGAAAGCCCCATTTCGCGGGCGGTGCGGATAATGCGCAAAGCGATTTCCCCCCGGTTGGCCACCAGTAATTTTTGGATTTTTTTCATAAACGCCCTTTCTTCCTTAGTTGAGATGACGCCTCTGTATGTAGGGGTTATACTTGCCCCGCCCAAGACCTGTCAAGCACAGAGTCTTGCAATGATGATTTGATTATTTTGATGAAATATTTTATCGTGTCGCACGTTGATTGAGGGCGTTCTTATGAAAGACAGTACGATGAAGGGTTTCTTTGATTATCGCAACAAGATGATCAGCACGGATCAGGTGCTGGAAAAGCTGAAGCCCGGGCAGAAGATATTTTTATCCAGCGGCGTCGCGGCGCCGGGGAAGGTCCTGACGGCGCTGGCCCGATCGGACGCGAAGAACCTGCGCGACCTGGAGATCATTCAGCTGATTACGCTGCGCAAATACCTGTCTCACCAGAGCTCCGATCAGTACCGGCTCAAAACATTCAATGTCGGAGAAAGCATCAGCAAGGAAGTCGCCGAGGGCCGGGTCGATTTCATCCCCGCCAACCTGATGGAGCTGCCGTACATTTTTTTAAGCGGCGCGGTGGCGGTGGACGTCGCGATCATTCAGACGTCCGTACCGGACGAGAGGGGCTTCATGTCCCTGGGCGTCGCGGTGGACGTGGCCAATATCGTCATCAAGCAAGCCGCGCTGGTGATTGCGGAAATCAATCCGAACATGCCGGTGACGCTGGGCGAAACGACCATCCACATCAGCAGCATTGACTATGTCGTCGAAAGCGATCTGCCGCTGGTCGAGCGGATCAACCGGCCCTACGACGAGATTACGGACCGCATCGGCTGGAATATTTCCAACCTGATCGACGACGGGGCGACCGTCGTGCTGCACGTGGGCAGGCTGTTCAACGCCGTGGCCGACCACCTGAAGCAAAAGCGCAACCTCGGCATCGTGACGCATGTGGTTTCCGACTGGGCGCTGGACCTGATTGAATCCGGCGCCATCTCGCTCGACCGCAGCCGGTTCAACGGCGGACTGATTACCGCCAGCTATTGCTACGGCAGCAAGGCGCTCTACCAGTACGTTCACCGCAACCCCATCTTTGAATTCTATCCGATCGCGAGGCTCAACAATCCGTTCGTGGTGCGCCGGATTAAAAGCCTCATCGGCATCATGAACGTGAAAAAGATAGACATTTCCGGCGAATCGGTCATCTTCCATTCCGGCGACAACCTGCTGACCGGCTACGAAAGCAAGCTGAACTTCGCCGTCGGCGCGACCATGACCCGAAGGGGCAAGGCAATCGTGGCGCTCAATTCCGTGGATACGGAGGGAAACAGCAATATCGTCATCAAGTTTGACGGTCGGACCGACAACACCCACAGCACGCTCGGTGTCGTGAAATACATTGTCACCGAATACGGCGTGGCCAATCTTTTCGGGAAGTCCATTCGGGAAAGGGCGCTGGCCATGATCGACATTGCCCACCCCGACCATCGCGAAGACCTGCTCAGGCAGGCCAAAGCGCTCAATTATGTTTACGCGGACCAGATTTATGTCGCCCGCCACGCGGCCAACTATCCGGCTCTGCTGGAAACGCGCAAATCTCTGAAAGACGGTCTGGAAATCAAGGTTCGTCCGATCAAGCCCTCCGATGAGGACAAGATGCGGCGGCTGTTTTACAACTTCTCCGATGCATCGAAATATTTCCGTTACTTTGCCCCGAAGCCGGTCATGCCCCACAAGGAAATGCAGACGTATGTGAGCATCGATTATGACGAAATTTTGTCCGTGGTGGCCGTCGCGGAAAAAGGGCGGAATGAGAGGATTATCGCGGAAGCCCGTTATGCGTATGACAAAAGCGCCGGCGCGTATGAGATTGCGTTCATTGTCGATGAGGACTTTCAGGGAAAGGGCGTGGCCACCTTTTTGTTTAAGTATCTGATCAAAATCGCGCGTGATCGAGGAATTCAATGGTTTGTCGCCTATGTGCTGCCGCGCAACGAAGCCATGATGAAGGTTTTTGAAAAATCAAAATTGCCCATTCAGAAATCCTATGATGCAGACGCGCTGGTTTTGCGTTTTGATCTGGCGCAGGAGGCAGCACAGACGGATGCAGCCGCAAAAAAATAGGCACGGCGTACCATAAGTCTTGCCATAACCACCGGATTGTGGAATACTTCGCGGCGAATCCGGCCGATTCGTGAAGCATTCCGGGCTTTTGGTTTTGCCGGGTTGCAAAAATAACATCAACGATATCAATCCTATCGAGGGAGGTAGCAGGATCATGTCAAATGCAGTCATTGTCAGCGGTGTGCGCACAGCGGTTGGAGCCTTCGGCGGCTCTCTGAAAGATGTTCCCGCCAAAGATCTGGGAGCGCTGGTGATTCGTGAATCGTTAATCAAAGCCGGTTTCAAACCGGTTTTGCCGGCCCATGCCAAAGAAGATGCGCCGGATACGGCCAAAAATGAAGGCCTTTGCCCCATTGAACAGCAGTATTCCAAGTGGGACGGCAATCTCAAGGACATTGCCGTGGATGAAGTGATCATGGGCAACGTGATCGGAGCGGGCCAGGGACAGAATGTCGGACGCCAGGCCATGATCCGCGCCGGACTTCCCAAGGAAACGACCGCCATCACCGTCAACAAGGTATGCGCCTCCGGCATGAAAGCCATTGCGCTCGCCGCCGCCACCATCAAGGCCGGCGACAACGAAGTGGTGATCGCGGGCGGCATGGAAAACATGAGCGACGTGCCTATCGGCCTGCCCAAGGCCCGCTGGGGCCACCGCATGGATATGCCTTTCGGCAAAACCGTTGATCTGATGGTGTTTGACGCCCTGTATGAAATCTTTTACGGCTATCATATGGGCGTCACCGCGGAAAATATCGCCGCCCGCTACAAGATTTCCCGCGAGGAGCAGGACAAGCTGAGCCTGGAGAGCCACACCCGCGCGCGCAATGCGATCAAAAGCGGCCTTTTGAAAGACGAAATTGTTCCCGTGATGATTCCCCAGAAGAAGGGCAATCCCATCGTCTTCGACACGGATGAGCGCCCCATGGAAACCAGCCTGGAGAAGCTCGCCAAGCTGGGCACGGCCTTCAAGAAAGACGGCACGGTGACGGCCGGCAACGCCTCCGGTATCAATGACGCCGCGGTTGCGATGCTGATCATGAGTGAGGACAAAGCCAAAGCGCTGGGATTGAAACCCCTGGCCCGCATCAAGGGCTACGCCTCCGGCGGCGTCGATCCCGCTTATATGGGATTGGGACCCGTTCCCGCCGTGCGCAAACTGCTCCGGATTACCGGCACGTCGATTAAGGATTACGGTCTGTTTGAACTCAACGAAGCGTTTGCATCCCAGGCCATTTCCTGCCTGCGCGAGCTCAATATTCCCTGGGACATCACCAACGTCAACGGTTCGGCCATTTCCATCGGCCATCCGGTCGGCTGCTCGGGAGCGCGCATCGTGCTGGCGCTGGTCAATGAGATGAAGCGCCGCAACGTGGGCCTGGGACTGGCTTCCCTGTGCATCGGCGGCGGACAGGGCATGGCGATAGCCATCGAAGCGGTTTAATCCCGCTTTGGCGGGACGAGCGTTGATACGACGCAGCTTGCTGCGAGGTGGTTGATTAAATTATTCAGAGAACAATGGGTTGTAACCCCTTGTTCTCTATGGAGTTATTGATGCCTCATCAAACCGTCAACGGAATTCAAATCTATTATGAAGAGACGGGAACGGGTGAACCGCTCTTGCTCCTCAACGGCCTGGCTTTCCCGATGGACTTGTGGTTTGCGCAGATCGAGGAGTTATCCAAAGACTTCCGGGTGATTGCCATGGACAACCGGGGCATCGGCCGAAGCGACAAGCCGGACGACGTCTATTCCATGGAGTTGATGGCCTCTGATTCGGTGGGCCTGCTTCAGGCGCTGGGTATTCAAAAGGCACATGTGGCCGGCCTCTCGATGGGCGGCTTCATTTCCCAGGAAATCGCGCTTTCCTATCCGGAAATGGTCAACCGGCTGGTTCTGGTGGCGACCGGCATGGGCGGCCCCCGGTCGATGGCGCTGGGAAAGCCCTTCTGGGACAGGACGGCCGCCGCCATTGCCGGAAAGAAGCCCTGGGAAATTTATCGCATCGATCTGGCGCTGATGACCGCGCCGGGATTTGTGGCTGAGCACCCGAATATCCTGGACAAGGCCGTCGAGCTGCGCCTGAAAAATCCGCAGCCGTTCCATGCCTTTGTGCGGCAGTTTACGGCCGCCGGTCTGTTTGACAGCAACGAACGGGTGCAAAAAATCAATCATCCCACGCTGATCGTTCTGGGCCGGGAGGACCCGATTTTTCCGATTGCCCTGGCGGAGGATTTCCGTCAGAAGATGCCGCAAGCGAAGATCGTGATTTACGAGAACTGCGGCCACGCGATCCATCTGGAAAAGCCGGACCGGCTTTCAAAAGATATCAGAGAATTTTTGAAATCGTAGGGAACGGTCGCGACCGTTCCCTACAGGCCGAAGGTCTATTTTGCAGGCCTTTGGCCTTCATTGGAACGGCGCTGACAGCGCCTTCGGTCTCGCGCCCCCTTCAAGGGGGTCAGCCTATTGACTATGAGAATCAAAAACCTCAAAACGGTTTCGCCTGACGAAGCTGTCAGGGCTGTCCGCTCCGGCGATCACGTCCATTTCAGCGCGACCTCCAACACTCCCGCGTGCCTGGTCTCGGCTCTGGGCCGGCGCGGCCGCTCGGGTGAACTTCGCGGCGTCCATATTCATCATCTGCACACGGAAGGCCCCGCGCCTTACGCCGATCCGTCGTTTGAAGGCGTCTTTCAGCTCGATTCCTTTTTTCTCGGCCCCAATGTCCGCCGCTCGACGCAGCAGGGATACGCCGATTACATTCCAGTGTTTCTGGGGGAAACCCAGCGTCTGTACCGCGAAGGATATCTTCCGTGCGACGTGGCCATGATTCAGGTGAGTCCGCCGGACGAACGAGGCTATGTTTCCCTGGGGACGTCGGTGGACGCGTCCGTGGCCGCCGTCGAAAAAGCCAGGGTCGTGATCGCCGTGATCAATCCAAATGTGCCGCACACCTTCGGCGACGGCCTCATTCACGCCTCCCGCATTCATTTTTTCGTGGAAGACGAAGACGACACACCGCTGGAAACAGTACACTTCGCATTGCCCAATGATGTCGAGGCGGCCATCGGCAAACACTGCGCTTCGCTCATCGAAGACGGCGCTACGCTGCAGATGGGCATCGGCGCGATTCCCAACGCGGTTCTTGCGCAGCTTTCCGGGCATAAAAATCTGGGAATCCACACGGAGATGTTTGCCGACGGCGTGATCGATCTGGTTGAAAAGGGTGTCATCAACGGAGAGAACAAAGCGATTGACCGGGGCCAAATGGTGGCGACGTTTCTTTTGGGGTCTAAAAGACTTTACGACTACACCCACCGCAACGACCGGGTGTTGATGAAAGACGTCGGCTACACCAACGATCCGTTCATCATCGCAAAAAATCCGAAGGCCACCGCCATCAACTCCGCGCTCCAGGTCGATCTGACCGGTCAGATCAGCGCCGACTCGCTGGGGACGAAATGCTACTCCGGCGTCGGGGGCCAGATTGACTTTTTTTACGGCGCGTCGCGCTCGGCGGGCGGCAAACCCATTTTAGCCATGCCGTCGATGACGGAAAAAGGCATCAGCAAAATCGCCCCCG
>JAQVQT010000239.1 GCA_028701435.1 Smithellaceae bacterium
CGCCCAGCAGGGCCTCGAAGCGGGGCGTGTCCTGCGGCGTCGAGATGATCAGGATGTCGCGCATGCCGGCCATCATGAGGGTGCCCAGCGGGTAGTAAATCATGGGCTTGTCGTAAACGGGCTGAAGTTGCTTGCTGGCCACCAGCGTCAGCGGGTAAAGACGGCTGCCCGCGCCGCCGGCAAGAATAATTCCTTTATGGATACCTGTCATGTTTTTTCCTCCGGAAATTAGTTTTAAGTATTAAGTAATTAAGTATTAAGTTTTAAGGGTTAAGGGTATTTTGATGCGCCCCGTGTGCGTCACTCTGCTTAAAACTTAATTACTTAAATCTTAACCACTTAAATCTTAAATCTTAAATCTTAAAACTTTTTTATCTGTTTCCGTACATCTTCTCATAATACTCCCGATAGCTGCCGTCGGTGACGGAGGCGATCCAGGCTTTGTGGTCCAGATACCATTCCACAGTTTTGCGCATGCCGTCTTTAAAATTTACTTTGGGCGTCCAGCCCAGCTCGGTGCGGATTTTTGTGGCGTCGATGGCATAGCGGCGATCGTGGCCGGCGCGGTCTTTGACGTAGGTGATGAGCGATCGTCTGTTTTGTCCGTCCGCAAGCAGGCCGACTTTTTCATCCAAGATGTCGCAGATGAGGTTGACGATTTCAATATTTTGTTTTTCGCTGTTGCCGCCGATGTTGTAGGTTTCGCCGATTCTGCCTTTCTGCAAAACGGTGAGGATGGCCTGGCAGTGGTCGACGACGTAGAGCCAGTCGCGGACGTTTTTGCCGTCGCCGTAAACCGGCAGCGCCTTTCCCTGCAAGGCGTTGTTGATGACGAGCGGAATGAGCTTTTCCGGGAACTGATACGGGCCATAGTTGTTGGAGCAGTTGGTGATCAGGGTCGGCAGGCCGTAGGTGTGGAAGTAGGCGCTGACCAGGTGATCGGAGGACGCTTTGCTGGCGGAATAAGGCGAGCGCGGATCGTAGGGGGTGGTTTCCTGAAACGCGCCGGTTTCGCCCAGCGATCCGTAAACTTCGTCCGTGCTGACGTGGAGAAAGCGGCAAGTGTCTTTTGACGCGCCGGTTTTGCCGTTTGCGAGCCAGGCTTCCCGCGCAGCCTCCAGCAGATTAAAAGTTCCCATGATGTTGGTTTGAACAAATTCCGCGGGGCCCGTAATGCTTCGGTCCACGTGAGATTCGGCGGCAAAGTGGATGACGGTGTCGATCTGCTCTTCGGCGAAGATCCGCTGCACCAGCGCGGCATCGACAATGTCGCCTTTGACAAAGCGGTAGTTGGAATTTTTTTCGACGTCGGTCAGGTTGCCGGGATTGCCGGCGTAGGTGAGCTTGTCCAGATTGACAATTCTGTAATCGGGAAAGTATTCCAGCGTGTGGCGGACAAAGTTGGATCCGATAAACCCGCATCCGCCGGTGATCAGTACATGTTTCAAATTAAACCTCCTTGTTTAGCCCATGGCTTTTTAACTCGCAGCTCATAGCAAAAGAAAAAAAATGTAGGGCGTACCTTTAGGTGCGCCAAGACATTTGGAAAGCTTTGCACAACCGCATAAAACCGCTAATTTTGTCATACCGGCGCAGGCCGGTATCCAGTATTATCAAGCATTTCCTGGATTCCCGCCTTCGCGGGAATGACGTAAAATCGAGTTGTGCAAAGCTCTCCACTCATTGCTAAATTCATTGAAGCGGGTCTGAAGACCCGCCCTACATCAATTTTTACTCATCACTTTTTGCTCGCCACTCATTGCTCGTCCCTCGTCACTGCTTCATGCTGTACCACAGGCGGCCGATGAACTCCCTCAAGATAAGCGTGTTGTCAAAAAGCCTTACGGACTGTGGAATGTAGCGGAGCGCGGGCGTGCCCACCGGAGATGAATAAAGATAACCTGCCAGCAGAGGCGTCACATTTTTGAAATACTTCCGGAATTCAACTTCACTGCGCTTCATGTGATAGGCAGAGGTCACGAGCCCGATCCGGATGTTTTTGTCGGAAAACATTTTGTCGAGCTCCACAGCGTGCTGGTAGGTGTCTTCGGATTTTTCATCGAGGCGGATTTTCTCTTTCGGAACGCCGAGGCCTTCGGCCATTCGCGCCATCACCGCCGCTTCTGTGACTTGCCTGTTGCCTTTCCCGGAGCAGACAAACTCTTTCGCCTTGTGTGCCTCGAACATCTGAACTCCGTGAACCACTCTGACGGTGGTTTCCCGACAGGGAAATGTTTCGCCCAGCGCGCGGATGTCATAGACGCCGCCACCGAGGACTACGACTACATCCAGCAAGGTTTTCTCCGGGATCGGCTTTGCCTGAATATAATCCTTTTCCAGGTTCCAGCTCAGGTAATTGGACACGGGTTCGATGCTGAAGCCGTAAAGCAGGACAATGGCCAGGAGCAGAACCAGTGCGCCGCTTTTTTTCTTGGCGGATTGCACAACGGCGACAAAAGCAATGATGAGAAGAATAAAAACGATAAAAATGGGATCAACAGAGGCTCTGAACACATCGTAAAGTTGATTCATGGGTTATCTCCAAAGAACGTGGAAATTGGCGAGTGAAAAGCGGTGAGTGGAAAGCAATGAGAACTTTGCACAGCTCCGTTTTACGTCATTCCCGCGAAGGCGGGAATCCAGTGTTTTCAATAGTTTCCTGGATACCGGCTTCCGCCGGTATGACATGATTTCTGGTTTTTTGCAGTTGTGCAAACATCTCAAATTGTGTAAAGGCCTCTTCACTTTTCACTCGTCACTCATCACTCTTTGCTCCCCCTGATACAGCTCCGCCCTGTCGGTTACAGGCCAACGCCGACGGGAAACGATGCATACCTAAAATATTTTGCACTGTCAATGACTTACGAGGTTTGGCCACGGCCAGAAACCTGCAATAGCGTCTGGCACGTTTTATTAAAGTTGCTGCATCTGTCGCACGAGGAACGCTCGCGAGCGTTCCCTACATTTCTTTTCACTTATTGCTAAATTCATTGAAGCGGGTCTGAAGACCCGCCCTACATCTTTTTTCGATGAGCTGTTTCCTATGGCCTATCGCCTTTTTTAACTTCCACCATTCACCATTCACTATCCACCATTTTTCACTC
>JAQVQT010000240.1 GCA_028701435.1 Smithellaceae bacterium
GCCGCCGTCAGTCCCGACGAAATGGTGGCCGCCGAAGCCATGGGCATGAGGAGGGGACAGATTTTTCTGTACATCCTTTTGCCGCAGATGCTGCGCATGTCCGTGCCGGGCATGATCAACGAGTTTACCAGTATTTTGAAGTACACCCCCTTTGCCTACACGGTGGGGATTCCCGAGATTATGAAAGAGGCCATGAGTCTGGCCGCGCTGACCCTGCGGGGGCTCGAGATTTATCTGGCCGCCGGGATTCTCTATTATGTGATTTACAAAATGTGCGTGACGCTCTTTATGACGCTGCAGAAGCGGTTGCGCATCCCCGGATTTGCCGGCGAATAAGAAAGAGACATCATGGCGCTGCTCGAAGTGAAGAATCTGGTCAAACGGTTTGACGATAAAGACGTGCTCCGGGGAATCAACATGGAGCTTTCCGAGGGCCAGTCCAAGGTTGTCATGGGCCCGTCGGGCTGCGGCAAATCCACGCTTTTGCGTTGCCTGAACCTGCTGATTCAACCGACGTCCGGCGAGGTGATCTTCAAGGGAGAAGACATCACCCGCCCCGGCGTGGATATCCGCAAAGTCCGCGCTGACATCGGGTTTGTTTTTCAGCAGTTCGCCCTTTACCGGCATCTGACGGTAGAGGAAAACGTGACGCTGGGGCTTCGCAAACTCAAAAAAATGAAGAAGAAAGAAGCCGTCGAAAAAGCCGCACATGAGCTTGCGCGGGTCGATATGGTGGAGCATCGTAACAAATATCCCGCGCAGCTTTCCGGCGGGCAGAAGCAGCGGGCGGCCATTGTCCGGGCGCTGGCCATGGATCCGGCGGTGCTTTTTCTGGACGAGCCGACCTCCGCCCTGGATCCGGAGATGTCGCGCGAAGTGGTAACCGTCATCAACAAGCTTTATCTCGACAACATCACCATGCTTTGCGTCACCCACGATCCGTTTCTGGCCAAGTACATTTCCGACAGCATTCTTTTTATCGACAAAGGGGTTGTGGTGACGGAAGATATCGCGGAGCGGCTCTTTTACGATCATGCCGACTTGCGCGTCAAACAGTTCTTCATGAGCGTCATCGACCACAGGTAATCCGGATGGAAGCATTTCTCAAGGATCTGATCGCATACGGGCCCCAGATTCTGGCGGGATTGAAAAACACGCTCTGGCTCATGGTGATCATGTCGGTTGCGGGCCTGGCGGGCGGCATCGGCGTTTTTTATCTGTCCGTCTGCCGGCAAGAATGGGTGCGGAAGTGGACGGAGGCCTATATATCCTTCTTTATCGGAACGCCGCTGATCGTTCATCTCTTTCTGATGTATTACGGTCTGCCCCAGTTCGGCATTCGTCTTTCGGCGTTTACCGTGGCCGTGATCGGGTTTACCCTCAATGTCTCCGCTTACAATGCCCGCTTCCTGGCTGCCGCCTACAACGGTCTGGACCGAAGCGAACTGGAAGCCGCCCGGTCGCAGGGGTTTAGCCATCCGGAGACGTTTCGTCTGATTATTCTCCCTCAGGTGCTGCGCCTGTCCGTTCCGTCGCTCACCAATCAGGTCATTCAGAATCTGAAAGACACCTCCGTGGCCTTTCTGATCCAGTTCCCGGATTTATTCGCCCAGATGCAGGAAGTCGCCTCCATGAACTTTCAGTTTTTTAAAGCGTATGTCACCGCCGGCCTGATTTACCTTGTGCTGGCGCTGATCATTGTGGCCGCGGCGCGCCGGCTGGAAAAGAAAGTGTCTCTGCCGGGTCTGGCAACCTGATGTTGCGGTCTGTATTCGCGGAAAAGAGAATCCAGACTCAATATCAACTTAAATTAAGGAGGAAGGCGCAGCGTGAAAAAAAACATTTTATGGGCGTGTTTTCTTATGGTAGCGCTTTTGGCCTGCGGTAAGAATGACGGTCCCGCCAAGGTCAGGGCGGCAATTTGTCCTTCGATGCCGCCCAATGCGTTTGAGGAAAACGGGACGTATCAGGGTATTGATCTTGAATTGTTCGAAGGCTTTTGCAGGGCCAGAGGATACCGTTGCTCTGTCACGGCTTACGACTGGCAGGGAATGATCAGTGCGGTGGCCGGCGGACAGGCAGACGTGGCGTTTTCCGCTCTTTCCATTACCGACAAGCGCAGGGAAGTGATTGATTTTTCAAAGCCATATATGGAGAACGCCTGGCATCTGGTCAGCCTGCCCGGCAGGAATGTCGTTCTCCGGGATCTAGCCGAATTAAAAAAGTATTCCATCGGCTATGCGCGGGGAATGGCTTACAGCCAGTTTATTCGGGAGGATCTGGAGCCGAAGGGGATCTACAGGTTAAAAGACGCCCGCCTTTACCCGAATGTAAGCCAGGCGATGGCCGATTTGAAAAACGGCAATCTGGATATGGTTTTTCTGGACGCTTCCGTGGCGGCTGCTTATAAAAAGAAGAATTTTGTCCGGGACAGCTATGTTTTTACCGGAGTCGACTATTTCGGATTTGCCTTTCCCAAAGGATCGCCGCTGCGTGATGATTTTGACAAATATCTGGCCGAGCTGGGTCCCGGGAAACTGAAAGTCATTGTCGATAAGTGGATGAAGTAGAAGGGCGCCCGCCGCACCGATGACTTTTGGGAATATCCTGATCATTCTGGCCAAAGGCGCCGGACACACGGTTTTGATGACGCTGGCCAGTATCAGCGCCGGTCTGGCGGTCGGGATGTTTTTGATCCCGCCCCGGATATCCGGGTGAATAAAAGAGCGGACGAGCCGAAATCTCGCGCACCAGGGCGTTGGTCCTATAAAACCCATTGACTTGCCGGTGGAATTTTCTTATACCTAACTCGCGAGAAAACAATGTCTTATGTAACGATGAGAGGGTTGCACAACACCTTCAATGGTTCCATCGCCGGATGACGGCAGCCGGAAGCGCCCGATCGCGACGGATTCCGGTTTCAGCCGGAAGATTCCGGTGAAAAAGTCATTCTGAATTTTTCAAAACATTCGTCACGCAGCTTTTTTACACGGATGGAGGTTTGTACATGGATGGTGCAGGTCGTTCACACCGCTCGTTTTTTTTTCCGGCACTTTGCATCGGCTGGTTTCTCGTCTTCGCGGCCACCTTTTCGGGGTGCGGC